>DATKZW010000440.1:0-12899 GCA_035527775.1 Sumerlaeia bacterium
CCGGAAAGGAGCGCCTGTGCTCCTCCAAATTCGAAGAGTTCGGCCGCCCCGTCCGCAGGGCACCGCTTCACCTTGAGCCGCCGGAATAGCGGCTCCAGGAAAGTCTCTTCGCCAAGTCCACGGCGACATAACCCGATCCGCGCTATGTCGAGCATTCGTGCTGCGAGGTCGGCAACGTACAGATGGCCGGCTCGTCCGTGCAGAGCGGCTCGACAGGCGGCCCCGCGCGCATCGCGCAGTGTCTGCCAATCATGCTGACGGAGTTCCTCCAAGGCCTCCTCCAGCGACGAGGCCAGTCCAAGCGTGAGGGCAGCCACGGCAGGCAGCGCATCGGGAGGCTGCTGATCGTTCGCGCGGTTCTCCACCGTGTAGTGGCGCGAAATCCGCGCGTTGTACCAGTAGCACGTATTATGGAGATCGAGATCATCAGGAGCGGGAACGAAAGACACTTCGAGCCCGTCCATGTTGATTCCTCGTACTCGACCTGCCTGGTAGAAGTCTGAAAAACTCTCATAGTCCTCGAGAATGATCGGTTGCCCCTTGCGCCGGACGAAAACAGGCTTCAGGCTCGATATGGATCGGACGTAATCCCGGAGATCGCTGAAACACAACGCCGGGACGCCGACACGGTCCGCGTCGGGCATCCACCAGTCCCAAAACTTCTCCGCGACGCATCGGTAGTTGGCGTCCACTTCCCCGCGCCAAACGCTTGAGTTTGCCGTGAGCGCGATCTGTGCGCCCGCGAAGCCGTTCAGGACGTTGACGAGGGGAATCGCCTCGTCCCGCGCGACGTTCAGATGGCAATGGCTTGCCGTGTTGATCGTGAAGAGGTGCAAGTCCGTCCCGTCCTCGGGTGGGACGCAGCGATTCCCGGAATGAATCCGATTCCAGACGCCGGCCCGTGATTTCCGCATCAGCAGGTCGCGACCGGGGCGTGTCACCGGGTGGACGCCACAACCGAGGAGGCGGACACGTTGCCGTTCGCAGAAGGGACGGATCTCGTCGCGTAGGGACCCGATCATCCTGTCCAAGTCGAACAAGTTGCCCACGTGGGCCAGGGAAAATTCCACCTTGCAGAACCCCGTCTCGCAAGACGCCACCGTATCGTTCCGGTCGCCCGGCTTGCGCGCCCCTATCACTTCCTCCGTGGCGGGGTCATACTCGACTTTCCAGCCCAGATTGAACAGATGCTTCCAGAGCGCTCGGACTGTCTCGTAAGGTGCGGCAGACCCATTCTCGCCGACCAGCGGGAACTTCAGTTCAGCCCCGATGCGCCGATCCCCGTCCATGCGAGCGGGCATGGCCTCTTCGAATTTCGTCAAGAAGTCCCGATAAACAAGATCCACGCTCATTCCCTTTCGAAAAGCGCTACTCCCTTAGGCTTGGCCCATCACCTGACCGTCGCCATAAATCACGAACTTATACGTCGTCAGTTCCTCGAGTCCCATGGGGCCCCGCGCGTGCAGTTTATCCGTGGAGATGCCGATCTCCGCTCCCATTCCCAGCGTCTGCCCGTCGCAAAACATCGTGGACGCGTTCACAAGCACGACGGCAGAATCCACCTCGCGGCTGAATCGGCGGGCGTGTTCCAGATTGTTCGTCACAATGGCGTCGGTATGGTGCGATCCGTGGAGATTGGCGTGCTCGATCGCTTTGTCAATGTCTTCGACCACACGGATTGAGATGACGTTGTCCAGGTATTCGGTTCGCCAGTCCTTCTCAGTGGCCTCCAGAACCGTGGGAACCCGCTGCCGCACCTTCTCGCAGCCTTTCACAGTCACCGCGTTCTCGGAGAACGCTCGAACGATTCTCTGCATATGCTCTGCCATCGGCTCCGCCACCAGCAACGTTTCCATCGCGTTGCACACCTCGGGCATCAAACACTTGGAGTCCACCGCGATAGCGAGCGCTCGATCGATATCCGCGCCTTCGTCGATGAAGACATGACACAAACCCTCGAAGTGCTTCACCACGGGAATCGCCGACTTGCTCGAAACCGTCTCAATGAGGCCCTTTCCGCCTCGCGGAATCACCAAGTCGATGTGTTCCCGATACTGAAGAAGATCCTGCATCTCCTCATGCGTTCCCGAAACGACCTGGATCGCATCCTCCGGCAACCCGGCCTCACTCAGAGATTCCCGCCACAACGCGCCAAGCATGGCGTTGGTGCGGCGCGCCTCCAACCCCCCGCGGAGAATCACCGCGTTCCCCGCCTTCAAGGGAAGGGCTCCGGCGTTCACCGTCACGTGTGGCCGGGCTTCGTAGATCATCAGAATCACTCCGAGGGGAGCCCGCACGCGGGCGACCTCGAGACCGTTCGGTCGACGGTCTACGGAGATGGCACGACCGACGGGGTCCGCAAGCGACTCGATCTCCCCCAGAGAGCGTATGCGCGCATTCAGGGATGCCTCGCCAAAGCGCAAGCGCTCGACCATGTTCGGTGGCAGACCGCTCGATTCCGCCGTGGACACATCCTCCTTGTTCGCTTCGAGAACGTCTTCTTTCCGCGATTCAAGCCTCTCCGCCATCGCGCGAATCGTCGCGTTCTTCTCTTTTGTCGGGGCTCGTGCGAGCACGGCCGCGCTCCGTTTCGCCTTTTCAGCAGTTGCCTGTGTCTCCAAGAAACCACCTCCAATCCGTCGTGCCTTCTCGCGCTTCCGGATGTTCCCCCTGCTGAGGGAATCCTCTACCCATTCAATGAATACTGCCTCCCTGCGCTGTACTGTCGACCAGGAGCGTCTTGATCTGCTCGGCCAGCTCGGAAGAACCAGCCGGGAACTCCACCCAGAAGGTATTCGCCTGTGAAAGCGCCTCGTCTGGATTCTGCTGCGCTGATTTCGGGCCGACAAAGACAACAGGAATCTCCTTGTCGATCTCGCGTATGGCCAGAATCAATGTTAGCACGTCTATTTGTACACGTTCGTTGTCAATGATGACCAGCCGGAAGGGAACTCGGCGCAGAACCTCTATCGCCTCCGCAAGAGTGTTTCGGACAAAGAGCAGAAAGCCAACTTCGAGAAGCATCTTTAGAAGGCGTCCACTCTTTCGTCCCCCGATGGCCAGAGCCAAATTCTTGTTGGCTTTTGAGCCCATATTGTACATCCCAGCTTCCAGTAACTGACTCCATATCCTTCGACGCAAAGCCTTTGCTTGCCGCGCACGGTGATTCTGTCCTTATCCCAAGCAAATGACGTGCCCGCACGGGATCTAAAGTGTAGACCGCTCACAAACAAGATCTTATGAAGCGCAGGAAGGAGGCAGCGGACAGTGTGGCCCGCTATCCGGGCGGCGAAGCGCAACATCCTGAGGGCCGCGTGTGCATATCGTGCACATTTCGGGTCCTCTGCCCACATTTGTGTGCACCAGGGGACACCCCGCCGCCGGTGTTAGGGAATCGGCCCCATGCCGGCTGCGGGTAAGAAACAACGCCAGGCACTGGTGCGTAAGCCCGGCAGAGGCAGTGAAAAAGCCGCGACGGCGGTCGCGTTCACACGATGCCGTGCTTGTGGAATTTGTTGTAGAGCGCCCTGCGACTGATGCCGAGCAAGGCCGCAGCCCGCTTACGGTTGTTCTGCGTCACTTCGAGAGCCTTGACGATCATTTCCCGTTCCACTTCAACCAACGGCGTCCCAATGTCGAAGGAAACCTTGGTCGGTGCACGCCGGCCGGGGCGTAATTTCGCCGGCAGATGATCGGGTGACAGGACTTCGTCTGTCGCCAGCAGGACTCCTCTTTGAATCACGTTCTTCAATTCGCGGACGTTGCCGGGCCAGGCGTAGGACTCTAGCAGACTCATGCATTGTGGCGTGATCCCACGCACGTTCTTCCCGAACAGTCCGTTGTAACGCACGAGAAACTCGTCCACCAGCAACGAGATATCGTTTGGCCGCTCTCGAAGCGGCGGCACGTCGATGCGAAACACGTCCAGGCGAAAGAAAAGGTCCTCACGAAATGTCCCACGTTCCATCGCTTCACTCAGATTCGCGTTCGTGGCTGCGATGATTCTGGCGTCACTCGCGATGGATTTGCACCCGCCCAAACGATGAAATCTCCTCTCCTCAATAAGGCGCAACAGAGCGATCTGCACCTTCTCGTCGATTGTCCCGATCTCGTCGAGGAAAACCGTCCCCTCTCTGGCCAGCTCGAACTTCCCCTTCCGCAACCCGTGGGCGCCAGTGAAGGCCCCTTTCTCGTGGCCAAACAGTTCGCTTGGCACGAGGTCGGGGGGCAAAGCCCCCAGATTGACTGGAACGTACGGCCCCGAGCTTCGCTGGCTCTGCCAGTGAATGGCCTGCGCCACAAGGTCCTTCCCGCTTCCCGTTTCGCCCGTGAGTAGCACGGGAATGTCCGTCGCGGCAGCCTGCCGGATCAGACGGAACACCTCGCGCATCTGATCTGACCGACCCACAATCTTGCCAAGAGGCTCGGTGGCGACCTCCTCTCCTCGCGAAGTCGGACGCAACGGGTGCTGACGACTCGTCTCGACCGCCGCCTCGACGAGGAGGCGCAGTTCTTCGTCCTGGACGGGGAAGGTTGCGTATTGGTACACTCCTCTTTTCAGAACGGACACGACCGTCTGGATATCGGCTTGGCTGGCGAGGAAAAGAACTTGCGTCTGAGGACTCGTTGCCGCAACTAGGTCCAGCAACTCGAGTCCATCCACCCCTCCCGCTTTGAAGGCGGTACTTGTGATGAGTAGTACATCATAAGGCTGCTTCTCCAGGGACTCTATCACATGGTCAAGGCTCCTCTCCGCGTGGACCTCAATTCCCTTCCGCGGGAACAGAGATTCGAACCTGTGGAGAAACTCGCCGCTCTTGGCGACTGCGATGATCCTGGCTTGGGCGCGCTTAGCCATGACCTCCCGAATAGCACCAAAGACGCCTGGCGTCAAGGGGCCAATCTGCGCTCGATCCACGGCGACGGCGCCATCGTTTCCTGTGGAAACGGCTTCGAGGCGTCCTACTCACGGAACAACTCGGAGCCAACCCTCCAGACTTCGCCCGACCTTCTTCTTCTGGAATTCAGACGCCTCGACAGGCGGCACGATGAGCACGCTCTTGCTGCCTGGTCCCCTGTGTCCGCTGAAGAGCGATGCCTGCAAGAACAAAGGCCAGCCCTACGATCGTTGAAGCCCTGAGGTCTTCTCCGATGAGCAGTCTAATCCAGAAGAGCGAGAGAATTGGGCTGAGGAAAATCAGATTGCTGATCCCCGCCGCGGCCTGGGAGAGCCTCAGGGCTGTGAGCCACAACACGAACGTCACACCCATCTCAAAGGCGCCGACGTACGCGGCCCCCAGGAGCCCGGCAATGCCGGGAATATCGAAACCCGGGCCGAATGCGGACGCAAGCGCGACGAACGCGAAGCCAAAGCACATGTTCAAGAAGAGCCTGACGACAGCGTCTTGCTTGTCGCCGGTGTTGCAGATCCAGTACACCGCCCACACCACCGTGCTCAGCAGCGCCAAGAAAGCGCCAAGAGGATGAGAAACTTGGAAGTGCGAGAGATCTCCGCGCGTCGCAACGATGGCGACCCCAGTGAAACTCACGAACATGAACACGAGGCTTCCTCCGGTGATCTTCCGCTTCAGCAAGGGAACCGACAATACCACCAGAACGATGGGCCACGTGTAGTTCAGAACCATCGCCTCCTGCGCTGGGAGCAGCGCATAGGCCTTCAGCAAGACGCAGTAGTAAAGAAAAGGGTTGAGAAATCCAAGCGCAGCCGATTTCAAGAGGTCCGCTCTCGAGCAGGACTTCAGGAGACGGATCTTCCGCTGGAGAAGGAGGATAAGGAACAAGACGGCGACGGATACAATGGAGGCGCAAAACAACAACTGGAGGACATCCACATACCGCAGAGAAAGCTTGAAAGCAGAGCCGGCCGTTGACCATAGAAGGACAACAGTCAGTGCGAAAGAGTAGGCACGCCTTCTTTGGGACATGTAACCTTCCAACCGCGCCGACGCAACTCGTCCGGAGCGAAACGGCCCAGACCCGGAATGAATCCGCGAGCCAAACAGTGCCATCCTCTCGGCGTGTCTGCAAGGGAAAGTTGGCCTTAGCCGAAACGCCTTGATCGTTCACGCGCGGAGCGATGGGGCGGCTCGGGAGGCGCAGCAAAGGCGGTTTCCCGCCGCACGAGCTTCTCGCTGCGGGTTCCGTCTGCAGTTTCGCCTCCATAGGGCGGTTGTCGTGGTTTTCTGCCGGATTCCCCCTTGGCCTTGACGCAGTCCTCCCGGCCCCTTCTTACGGCACCCGCACAAGGCGCGTCCTGATCGGCGACAATTAGACGTGTGGCGGGGGAAAAAGTAGTTGACGCCGGTCACCGGCGCTCCATCTGGGCGGCTATTCGCGCGGCCGCGTTTTCGGCCTTCCTCGCCTTCTCGCGATACTCGACGCGCTTCTGGGGAGAGAGCAGCGGACCTTTGCGTGCGGCGTGTTCGTAGTCTTCAGCGTAGAATTCGAGGGTGGTGAGGATGGCGTCGAGTTCGTCACTCGTCACCGCTATGGTGTTCTGTTCGTCCATGATCTTGGCCCTCCTCCTCGGGGTTGTACTGGTCGGGCAGCCAGCCGGAGAAGATTGCGAGGATCGCGATGTCGGACGCGAAGTCCTCGGCGGCCCTGTTGACTGCGTCCTCGTCTTCCGGGTCTTCGGGGATGAGGCGCTTGCGCGTCGCCTCAATCCTTCCGGCCTGGGCGGCATCGAGAGGCGTGTCGGCGCCGACCCACTCGACGAAGCTCGCGTCCCACATCGACGAGTCCCAGTCGGAGTCGGGGAGTATGCTAATGACAGTGTAGCGGTTGCCGTCAGGCTTCTTGGCGTTGATCCGCTCCGCCAGTGCGTCCACCTGGACGAAGGCGAAGGGATCGTCGCGCTGTTCGACCCGCACCCAATCTGCGGTGGCCGTGCGGAGCCGTGCCGCGCGCAGCCGTACGCGGCGCGAATGGCACTCGAGGCGATGCTCGAGAAGCCAGTCGATCATCTCGTCGGTGCACGGCAGCTCTTCGTGGGCTTTGTCGGGGAATTCCCAGTAGAACACGTTGTAGCCCCAACGCTGGAGCATCCGGACGGCACTCTGCGAGTTGAGCACGCTGCCGTCGAGGGCGCCATGGCTCACGAAGATGGGGGTGTGGATAAGGGCTTCGGCTTGGGCGTAGCTGCTCTGGCCCTCCAGGTGGAATCGCTGGCGTGGACTCAGGCCCGCCAACTGCTCCGCCTCCATGGTCGCGCCATAGTGCCACCCGCCAAATAAGGGACCGATGGCGGCGAAGATCCCCGGGCGCCGCGAACCGACGTGCCACGTGCCGTGGCCCCCCATCAAGACCCCGGTCAGGTAGATCCGGTCTTCGTCAACGGGGTACTTCCGTTTCGCCTCTTCGACGGCGCGCATTACGTCGCGCTCGCCGATGCCGCGAAACCACGCGTTTCCGCGGCCGTGCGCCTCGACGACGATGACGTTGCGGCGGCGCGCGTAGACGCTTTGGCGATGGCCGTAGATGTACCAGTGCAGATACGTGGGGTTGAGCCAGTAATAGCCGTGCAGGTAGACCACCAAGGGATACTTCTCGCCTCCCTTGGGATCGTAGTTCGCCGGAAACGCGACGCGGGCGAACTGGGGCGAGCCGTCGATCTCGTCAATCCAAGCCAGGTGCTCGAAACCGTGGCGGCATCCCCCGACATCGCCCAACTGAATCTCGCGGTGCTCCAGCAGGAGGTCGCGCATTCGGTTGGTGAGCGCCGGCCAGGAGGGGGCCGGCTCGTCCGCCGAGCTCTGCTCTTCGCGCGGGTCCCCGCCGAGCCACTCGAGGAAGTAGTCGGCCAGCAACCGCAGACGCAGCGCCGTCGGGTCGGTCGCGCCTTGGGGGAAGCCGTCCGCTTCCTTCAGCATCTCGACGACCTGTTTCAGCCAATCCCCCTTGTACCAGGAGAGATGCTTGTACATTCGATGACCCTCCGGCGTGCGCTTCGACACATGGACCTCGTAGGGTCCATCGGCCCACTGGCTTGTGTCGAAGCGAACCGTCTCGCCCCGCTTCGTCTCGGACAGCCCCACGATCCGTCCCCCCGGGGCGGTCGCCTCCACGCGCACCGGCTCGGGGTCGTCCACCACTTCGCAGAGCCCGAAGTCGGTCCCGACGACGAGGAGTTGGGGCTTCTCGCCGGGCGCGTCAAGAATGCGCGGCTGGATGTCCTTCTCTTCGAGCGCCAAGGCCCGGGCAACGCTCAGCGCGCGGCAGGCGAAGCCCCAGTCTCCCCGGCCCTGCTGGATCTTGAGAAGAATCGCGTTCTCGCCCTTCCGAAAGGAGACCGGAATCACGTCCGCGTCGAGCCTAACCGACCGGCCAACCAGGTTGTCGTGCACCAGCCGCCCGTTGAGCCAGACCCGCACGCCGTCGTCGCTTCCCACCGTGATGACGCCTTCGCCCGCCTCCTCGCGGTGGATGACCGCATAGGCATACGCGACGACGTTGACCGAATCGGCAACGCCGAAGGCCGCGTTGAGGTCGACGATGTCCTCGCCAGACGCATGGGCGAACCACGCAGCCCGCGTCCCATCCGGCCGCTCGTGGGTCATGCCGGGGACGGGGCGGATCGCGTCCTCGCCGCCGTGGTCGGTCAGGTAATCCGTGTCCAGTCCAACGAGAGGGGGCGCCGGCGCGTCGGGTTTCCGTTCGGCGCCGCGCGCGAGGTCGTAGGCAAAGGACCCGCACAGCAGCCACTCGCGAATGAAGCCGCCTCTGCGCTGGGGCGCAACCCAGAGGGTTCGCATCTCCCGGATGCGGGTTTCCTCGGCGTCCCCGCCGCTGGCGGCGGCGGGGAGTTACCGCCCTATGTCAACCGCAACTCATTCGGGCCGCCGCGGAAGTTCGTCTATATCGAGGAGTGCGGGCACTGTCCGGCCTGGATACCGGGGTGGGACGCATTGGAATCTTGGTACGCGCGGAGGAAGAAGGCGTAGACGCGCTCACGACGGCGGGACTGGCGGGGCTGAAAGCCTATTACGGAGGCGGGTTGAAATGAACGAACGCGAGATTCTGAACCAACTGCGAGAAGACCTGGCCGACTACGCTCACCACGCATGGACGGGGTGGATGCTGTACTTGTTCAGCAAGTGCGTGAAGAATCCCGACTACACAATGACCATCCCGGCCTGGGCCGCCGAACGGTGGCATCGTCAAGCGACCACAGGCTACCCGGACTTGCCTGAAGAGGAGAAAGGGTCTGATCGCGAGGAAGCGGAGCGCATGTTGGCGATCTTTGAGAGCCACTCTCAGAAGCTCCGCCAATGGCTTTCCACGCAGGCGGCAGTAGGAGCGGTCTTAGAGGCCGTCGAAGGGGTGAAATGAATGAATTCTCACATAACTTATGTGGGATTCGCAAAACGATGAACGCCCCGCCTGCGGGAGCGACCCGTAGACGAAGCGTTCCGACGGCCAACCCAACGGCGGGCGCGACCCGCCTCAGCCGTCCACCTCCAGCGCGAACGCTGGATTGAGGCGAGCATAGACCCGAGAAGGCGGGATGTCAAGATGAACGCGCCGCCACACATGGGCGACTGGCCCTCCCTGGACCCCAAGAGAGCGGCCAAACTGCGGAAGAGACTCCGCGCCCTCAGCCGCATAGAGCAGGAAGAGGCCGACTGGGACCTGACCCACCTTCGCCCCGCGCCGATCGCCTACGAGCCGGGCGACATCCTCGCCGTCTCGACGCACTGCCGCTGGTACGCGCCGCGGACCTGGCTCGCCTGGCGCATCCAACACGCCACTGACTCGCCCTGGAACCACGTCGCCATCGTCGCCCGAGACCCGGCCACACCGTCGGCGAACTGGCCGTTGTCGAGGCCCTGACTGCCGGCGGCGTCGTCCGAACGCCCCTCCAGGGCTGGCTACGCCGCACCAATGGCACCGTGGGCCACGCCCGCGTGTACTGCCGCCCCGAAGTCGCCGAAGCCGCCGCGCAGTGGGCAAACGCCATGGTGGGACGCCCCTACGACTGGCGGCTCATCCTCCAGATCCGCGCGCTCCAACTCCTCTTGGGCCATGCCCGCGTCGATCGGCTCCAACTCCCCGCCCGCCCGGAGAACGACTCCCTGCTGATCTGCTCGGAACTCACGATCGCCGCCTACCGGCACGCCGCTGGCCCGCTCGCCGAGGTTGGCCCCTGGGCCGGTCCCGGCGCGGTCATGGCCAGCCCCAGCGTCCGCACCCTGCGCCTCGATACGGTCGCCGGGAGATCGCGCTACGGGCGGAACGGCGCAGCGGCAACGGCCAAGAGGCGGTTGGCGGCCCGGCGGCTGGATGACTGAATTCGTGACAGTATTATCGCAAAGCGTATTGGGGCGCAGAACTGATCGAGGCACTCGACCGGGCGCGACTGGCAGCGGCGGAATCGGGACCGCGCCCCGAGATTGAGGTTGCGTCGAGGCGGGGCGGCAGGGCAAAACGGAGCCGACTGGATCCTTCGGTCTATACGGACAGAGAGGAGAAAAGCGGATGAAAGCCAAACACGAGGGTTTCGTGAAACTGACCGACCTGGGCGACGGCAAGTGGAGAGCGGCCTGGTGGGACTCGGAGACGCGGCGCTATATGCGGCGAGTTGTCCCGGCAACATCCTTGCGAGAGGCGCGAGAGGTGGCGCGGACGTATAACTCCGAGATCCTGGAAAAGCGCGGCTACATCCCAAGCATCCGGGGCCGGGCGGGCCATTCCGTCAAAACGGCGCTCGGAGAGGCAATCGGCGCGAGCCGGGGCCGGAACGGAACAAAGGCGCACTATGCCCTTCTGGCGAACCAGTTCCTTGATTGGCTCGAGGCGCGGTTTCCCGGCGTCACGCAGTGGCGGGACGTCAAGCCGTTGCATCTTCAGGAGTACATTCGATGGAGTGAAGAGAAAGGCGCGGCCTTCGATACCATCAGGCTGCGGCTTGTACCCGTGAAGATGGCGGCGCGGTACATGGCCGACAATTTCCCGGAGAGCTGTCGCGACATATCCCGGAGGGTCCGGTTGCCGAAACGCGCCAAGCGGGAGCCGAGCGCGGTCCCTGACGGCGACGAGGTGGGCATCTTCTTGTCCTACCTGGCGGCGAGACGGCCCGACATTTTTCCCATTGCCCTGTTGCAGGCGTTAGCCGGGCTGCGCGTCCTGGAGGCGTTGTCGATCCGGGAACAGGACGTCGATTTCGAGGCCGGGACCGTGACGATCGCCGAGACGCCGATTCACATTCCGAAGACGCCCGAGAGTTGCCCAACGATTCCCGTCTACGCTCCGATCCTGGAGGCGTTGCGGACGGCGACGGGGGCGCGGAAGGTCATTCACGACCGGGGCTTCCTCTTCCTAACGCGGTACGGCAGGCCGTGGACCCGGAACGGCTATGGGGATGCGGTTCGGAGGATGTTCCGCCAGTGCGGCAGAGATAAAGGAATCGAGTCCTTGCGGAGTCTGCGACCACGCGAGCTCCGGGCGGCTTTCGCGACTTTGGCCCGGACGCTCGGGGCCGACTCTCGCGTGGTTCAAGCGTACCTTGGCCAAGCACCGAGTGACATCCTCGGGCGCAGTTACGAGAGAATGACTCTGGAACGTCTCAGGGGTGAGGTCGTGGATCATCTCGATCAGTTCTTCGAGGGGAAAATCCCATCGGAAGGCGTGTCGGACCTCTCGCAAACTTACATTGGGCGTTCGGGGGGTGCCGCGAAGGAGGTTGACGTTAAAAGACTTACGGGGTAGAGTAAGGTGGCGCGTGCTTGACTGGGGGTCAAGAGGTCGCGAGTTCAAGTCTCGCCGCCCCGACCACTCAGAACACTCACTTTATGGGGCTTGGATTTCCACCGGATCAAGAGGCTTGCACCTCCCGGGTGGAAAAAGGTGGAAGTTTCCCCTCTCGTCTTGGGTCCTCTTCGCAGGACTGGATCGCGGTCTCGAGTGGCAGAACGATCCGGTTGCGGAAGAGGGCCATTTGCTTTTCGAGCTCCCCTTTCTCACCCCGACTCACCGAAGCCAAGCGTGGAACATAGTGACGGGCGGTGACGCCCTCGGGCGCATGGCCCAGGCACTGCTCCCAAAGGTCGTCCCGGCAACCGTTCGTCGTGGCCCACGTGGGGAGGGCGTTGCGAAGGTCCTTCGGGCTCCAAGTTGCTCTGGGATTCCAGTTCCTCATCTGACGGGCAAGAGCGCGGGAATAGGCGGACCAGGCACCGTAGCCGATGACGAGGGGCTTCGGGTCCAACCAATCGGATTCTCGCCTTCTCTCGCCGGTCGTGAGCGCGCTGGAGGGCTTGGAGCGCGCGAGCGCAGATCGGAATGACGCGCCTCGACCAATCCGTCTTCACCTCGCCGGAGATCTCGACCAGGGCGCCGTCCAGGTCAATCTTGTCCCACGTTAGCCGATAGGCCTCTTGAAGCCGGAGTCCGCCCAGGGCCTGAAGCGCAGCAGGCGCTTCGAGTTCCGGGGCGTGACGCCGCACGTAAGCGGAGAAGTCGACGGCATCGGCGAGATACGCCTTCGCGGGAGGTTTCTTGAGGTCCCGGCTCTGTGAACCGTTCGACGAGGTCGAGAACGCCGCGTTCGATCCGCCAGGCTCCGCTCTCCTGCCACGATTCACCTTGGCCTCCGACGACATCCGATCCGACTAAATCGGTGACATCCGCTTCCGCGCCCGGCTTCCTGCGAAGCCAGACTACGGGACGCCACGCGGACTGGATCTTGTGGTTTCCCAGGGAGACGGCGCCCCCCGGGCGGCGTTGCCCAGGTCAGCGCCCAAACGTAGTCCGGACTCTTGCCCTCCGTGAGGAAAAGTGGCAGAGTCGTATTAGGCCTTGCCCCCTGTGGGGGCCTCGTACCCGTACGCGAGGAGATCCTCTTCGAAGAAGTCGAAGTCGTATCGGCCGTCGTCGTTTCG
>DATKZW010000441.1:0-2094 GCA_035527775.1 Sumerlaeia bacterium
TGAGTGCGCCTGAGGGTCCCCCGGTTACCCTGTGGGAGGCGCTGAAATACGCGGGATGGGCGCTCGGCCTCCTGGCGGGACTGGCGGCGGCCGGCTTCACTTGGTCGTGGTCGCTCGGCCGGCGGGTGGCCCGTCGGACCCGGGAGCTTCGGGAAGAGCTCGCGGAGCGGAGGCGGGCCGAAGAGCGGCTTCGCCAGAGCGAGCAGGTCCTGCGCCTCATGATAGAAAGCGTCAAAGACTACGCCATCTTCCGGCTGGACCCCGAGGGACGCGTTGCGAGCTGGAACGCCGGCGCCCAGGAGATCAACGGCTATCGTGAAGAGGAGATCCTTGGCAAGCATGTTTCCTGTTTCTGCACGCCTGAAGACGTGGAGGCCGGGAAGCCGGCACAGGAGTTGAAGTCTGCGGCGAGTCGGGGCTGGGCGCGCGACGAGGGGTGGCGCGTCCGTGCCGACGGGTCTCTGTTCTGGGCCGCAGTCGCGGCAGCCGCCCTTCGCAGTCCACAAGGGGATCTCCTGGGGTTCGTCAAGGTAACCCGTGACATGACCGAGCGCAAGCGCGGCGAGGACCAGCTCCGAAGGTCGAACCGGGCTTTGAGGATGCTGTCGGAGTGTAACCAGGCCGTCGTGAGGGCCCGGGAAGAGGCCGGATTTCTCGACCGGATATGCCAAATCATCGTGGAGTTCGGCGAATACCGCTTGGCGTGGGTGGGCTTCGCCGAAGAGGGCGACGGAAAGTTCGTGCGCCCCGTCGCCTGGGCCGGCCACGAGGACGGATACCTGAAGAACCTGGAAATCACGTGGGACGATACCCCGCGCGGCCTCGGGCCGACGGGCGCCGCTATTCGGACGAACAGCCCCGTTGTCTGCCGCGACATCTCGAGTGATCCTGAATTTGTCTCCCGGAGGGCGGAGGCGGTGCGCCGGGGCTACGTCTCTTCAATCGCTCTGCCCCTCAATTTCGGCGGCGCAAACCCGGGGGTGTTGGACATTTATGCGGGGGAGACCGACAGGTTCGATCCGGATGAAATTCGACTCCTCAAAGAACTCGCCGCCGACGTGACCTTCGGGATACGGGTGCTCCGCACGCGGGCCGAGCGCGTGCAAGCCCTTGAGATGACGCGGCGGCAGAACGTCCTCCTGGACGCAGCGAACAGGGTACTCGAGGAATCTCTCTTCTCCGAGGGCGAAGAACAGGTCGCCCGGAAGGGACTCGAGATCGCCAGGGAGATCACCGGGAGCCGGCTCGGCTTCATCTGCGAGATCAACGACGCCGGACAGCTTGACACGATCGCCATCAGCGACACCGGATGGCAGGCCTGCCAAGTGCCGAAGCAAGATGCCCCGTATTCGCTCGACGACGCCGCGGCGCGCGGCATCCGGGGCCGCGTGATGAAGGACGGGCAGAGCCTCCTCGTCAACGATCCGTCCTCGCATCCGGACTGGATAACGCCGCCCGAGGGCCATCCGCCCATCCACTGCTTCCTGGGCGTCCCCATGAAGCGCGCGGGTAAGACCATAGGCATGATCGCCCTGGCCAATAAGGAAGGGGGCTTCGGGGCGGCCGACCGGGAGGCGGTCGAATCGCTGGCGGTCGTGATCACGGAAGCCCTGATGCGCAAGCGGACCGAGGGCTTGCTCCTCCGCAGCGAGGCGCAATACCGCGACCTTGCGGAGAACATGAGTGAGGTCATCTACCGCGCGGACCCTGAGACCTTCAGCCCGAATTACGTGAATCGGTCGATCGAGGGGTTATACGGCTATGCGGTGGACGACTGGTCCAGAAACCCCGACCTTTGGCGGGAGACCATTCATCCCGACGACCGGGAACGGGTGTTGGCGGCGTGTGGCGAGGCGAGGAGGCGGCTTTCGGATGGAGTAATTCCCTACCGCATCGTACGGAACGACGGCGAGGTCAGGTGGGTTGAGGATCACTTTTCCTGGCAGGCCGACACAGCGGGTGAGCCGATTTCGATGAACGGCATCGTTTATGACGTGACCGAACGCAAGAAGGCCGAGGACGCCCTGCGCCGGAGCGAGGAACAGTTCCGGCAGTCCCAGAAACTCGAGGCGCTGGGCCGACTTGCAGGAGGCG
>DATKZW010000442.1:0-6952 GCA_035527775.1 Sumerlaeia bacterium
CAGGGGAGTCCGGTTGTGATCGGCTTCGAGTACGGCTACGATCCCGGCGGGAACAAGCTCTACCAGAGGTCGCTCCACGATCCCCTCGATTCGCAGCGGTACGCCTATGACTCGGCGGAGCGTCTGGCCGCTTACTCGCGCAGCTGGTTCGGCGAGGGCGATTACGCGCCGTCCTCGCCCGAATACTGCGACGCGGCGACCTCCGCCCCGTGGTCGGGCATGACGCAAGCTCAGAAATGGCTCCTGGAAGGCAGGACTCCCGTCCGCTAAGAGTGGCGGAGCAGTACTAGCAAGGGTCCCCGGGCTACTTCCGGCGACGCTGTTTCTTCCCTTTCTTGCCAGGTCCCTGCGCGCTCGTTTTGCCGACCAGTTCGAGATCCATTTCGCCCGCCATGGCGTCCACGCGAATGATCTGAACGCGCACGCGCTGGCCGAGACGGAATGTGCGACCGGCGCGGCGGCCCACCATGCGGATCTGGAACTCGTCGGGCGCGTAATGGTCGTCGCCGATCGATCGCGCATCGACGAAACCGTCGACGGGATAGTCCACGAGTTCCACGAAGAACCCCTTGCGCACGACTCCCGAAATCCAGCCCTCGGAGACGTCTCCGACCTGGTCCTTCATGAATTCCATGGCCTTGACGCGCCGCGCTTCGCGTTCGATCCCCTCGGCGCGCTCCTGGGTCAGGTTGCACTGGTTGGCGACGGCGTCGAGAGAGCTGCGCAAAGACTCTCGCCACTCTTCATCGTCCGCCTCGCCCCGCAGCCACGCCTTCAGCGCCCGATGCACGAGCAGGTCGGGATAGCGGCGAATGGGGGACGTGAAGTGACAGTAGCACTTCGACGCGAGCCCGAAATGTCCTCGGTTCTCGGGCGAGTACTCGGCGCGCATCAAAGAGCGCAGAAGGAACGTCAGCCCGATATGGCCGCCGTCGACGCGCCGGGGACGTTCGACGATGGGCTGGTAGAACTGCGGCGAAGGCGCGATCTTCTTCGGGACTTTTGCGCCGAAGAGAGCGAGCGCGGGCGCGAGCCGTTCGAGGGAGGCGGGATCGGGCAGGTCGTGGATGCGATAGAGGAAGGGGAGTTTCGCCTTGCGCAGATGGCGCGCCACCGTTTCGTTGGCGATGAGCATGCACTCCTCGACGAGGCGGTGGCTCTCGAACCGATCGTGCCGCGCGAGGCCGACGGCGTCCCCTTGCGGGTTGCAGAGGACCTCGGACTCCGGAAGGTCGAGGTCCAAAGCGCCGCGCGCCATCCGCATTTGGTTCAGAACTCGCGAGAGGTCGCGCAAGGCGAGGAGATCGTCGGCGGCGTCGGCGAAGGGCAGGCGCCTCGCGTCGTCCGGGCGATCGAAGAAGTCCTGCACTTCGGCGTAGTTCAGGCGATGGCGCGATCGGATCACGGACTCAGAGATCTCATAGTGAGTCACGGCGCCGTCCGCGGGAGCGACGTCCATAAAGACGCTCAACGCGTAACGGTCCTCGCCGGGGCGCAGGCTGCAGAGGTCGTCGCTCAAGCGCTCGGGCAGCATCGGCACGACGCGATCCACGGGATAGATGCTTGTGCCGCGCTTGAGCGCTTCGGCGTCGATGGGTTTGTCCGCTTGGACGTAGTGAGCCACGTCGGCGATATGCACGCCGAGGCGCCAGTTGCCGTTGGGGAGATGGTCGATCGAGAGGGCGTCGTCGAAGTCCTTCGCCGTTGCGGGATCGATAGTGAAGGTTTTCCTCTCGCGCAGATCCAGGCGGCGCTCCAGTTCGTGGGCGTGCGGGGGCGGATGGAAGTGCCCGGCTTGGCGGTTGACGGTCGCGGGGAAGTCCAGGTCCACGCCGACATCGCGCAAGAGAACCAGCACGGAAATGCCGCGCTCGCCGGGCATTCCGAGGACTTCCTCGACGGCGCCGATCAGCGGATCGTGGCGCTCGGCAGACCAGTTGTGGATGCGCACGCGGACCCAGGCGCCGTCCGGGGGAAGACCTCCCGGCGGCGCGTGGCGGACTTCGACCCACCGTCCGATCTTCGCGTTGCGCGGCGTGACCGTGCCGCCGCGTCCCACGCGGACGAACTGGCCGACGATCGACTCGTGGGCGCGCTCGATCACTCGCAGAACGCGCCCTTCCTGCTCGCCGCGACGGCCCGGGAAGACCTCGACCTCGACCGTATCGCCGTCAATGGCCGTATCCAGGTTCGAGCGATGGACGTAGAGATCGTCGCCTCCCGGTCCGGCGCCGAGCAGAAAGCCCGTGCCCTTGGCGGAAACGTGCATGACGCCCTGGGCCTTCTGGGAGATGGCTGGAAGGATGAAGCGCTTCTTGTGGAGCCCGACGAGTCGGCCCTCGCGGACGAGCGCCTCAAGCAAGTGGAGCACGAGCGCGTGGTAGGAATGCGGGGCGCCAAGGCGCGTCACCACGTCGCGGGGGGAGAGCGCGCGGCCGGGGTCATCCTTGAAGATTGTGAGTAGAAGGTCGGGTGAGAGTTGCATGTCGCGGCCTCAAAGCGGAGCCAAGTTGCCGGTCCCGCGCGGTGAGAGGATCGAATCAAACGAGGCCGCCCCGCCGCCGGGGCGCTCAGACTGCGTGATGCGGCCAACGTTCATCGGACGAAGACGTTCCTGTCGCCTCCTCATATCTGGGGGGAAGCGCCCTCTGCCGCGTCGCTCGCCCGATGCTCGTACGTCCGACACGGCGCCAGGAAGTATCGGAACGACTCGGGGGTCGGCTGCTCGTGGGCGACGAGATCGAATCCCGCCGTCTCGCGCGCCCAGACGCGCTCGCGGTCCGCCGAGTCGTAGAAGGCGGCGATGAACTCGAGCGAATCGCTGTAGAAGGAGGTTGCCTCGAAGGAAAGGCGGATTTCGCCTGCGCCCTCCAATCGCCCGAGATCTTGACGCTCGCGCTCGGAGTCCTTCTCAATGACGACGGCGCCGTCTTCCGGACGGATCATGGCGACGCAAAGGCGAACGCCGTCGACGGGACGCCGGCACGAGTACGTGATCGAAAGGGTGATCCTCTCGGGATGTTCGAGGATGCGGGTCGGTTTGCCCGCGTCGTCCAATAGTTGCAGAGACGCGATCTCCACAGGCGGATCTTCGGCTCGGGGCTCGCCGTAGAGATCGCGGCCTCGCGTCGAGAGCAAACCGTGCGCGGCGCGCCCGCCGGCGCGTTCGGCCATGAAGTCCCGGTACGCTTCGACAACCTCGAAGGGATCGCCCAGCATGCGCGCGCAACCCTTGTCCAGCCAAAGCACGCGGTCGCAGAATTGACGCATCGTGTAGACGTCGTGGCTGACCATAAGGGTCGTCACGCCCGCCACGCGGAAGTCCTCGATGGCCTTGAGCGCCCGCGATTGAAACGCCGCGTCGCCGACGGCGAGGGTCTCGTCCAAGAGCAGAATGTCGGGTTGGATCTGAATGGCGATGGCGAATCCGAGCCGCATGTACATGCCGGACGAATAGTGTTTGACGGGCATGTCCATGAAACCCTCGAGGCCGGCGAACTCGACGATCTGCGGCAGCAACTCGTCGATCCGGGAACGAGGAATGCCCAGGATCGTGCCGTTCAGGTAAACGTTTTCGTAGCCGCTCAGTTCGGGGTGGAAACCGGCGCCGACTTCGATCAGGGAGCCCACCGACCCGTTGACGACCACCTCGCCTTGGGTCGGCTCGCTGATGCCGGCGATCAGTTTCAGGAGCGTGCTCTTGCCCGAGCCGTTCATCCCGACGATGCCAAGGAGCTCGCCGCGCGGGACTTCGAGATCGATCCCGTCCAGGGCGCGGAAGACCGTGCCCGACGCCCCCCGTCGCATGGGGCCTCCGAAGAGGCGGAACCTGCGGCGCTCGGTCCGCATGCGGAACTGCTTGGTCAATCCGCGCAGGACTATGGCTGCGGCGGCGGAGTCGCAGCAAGAAGACCGATCTCTGTTCCTGATTTGCACGCGCAAAAAGACGCTTTCATTTGGGCTTCGCGTGGCGCCGCTCTCGCAACCGCCAGAAGACAAAGCCGCAATAGGCGATGCAGAGCCACGAGAACCACTCCCCCCACGGCCGCATGTAGATCGTGGTCCGGCGGGAGGCGGAAGCGGGAGGCAACGGCAGCGACGCGATCGCGTGCGCGGGCGCGCCTTCCCGGAGCTCAAGGAGGGCGGTCGTTCGCCCTTGCGCGTCTATGATACAGGAAATCCCCGTGTTGGCAACCCGCACGATGGGACGCCGCATCTCAACCGCGCGAAAGACGGCCTGCGTCTGGTGGCGCCGCGCGCCCGTGCTCCGCTTATACCATGCGTCGTTCGTGATGACCGTCATCCAGTCGACGCCTTGTCGCGCGTACTTCCGGAAGAGATAGGGGAAACACGACTCGAAACAGATCACGCAGCCGAAGCGGGTGTCGGCGACGAAGAAGGGGCGGGCAACGCGGCCGGGCGCGAACTCGCCGATGCCGAGGATATAGGAGGTGAAACCGGGAATCGCGTCGAAGTAGGAGCTGAACTCTCCGAAGGGAACGAGGTGCATTTTGTCATAGGGCCGGGCCTTGAGGCCGTCTTTTCCGTCGACCAGATAGGCGCTGTTGAAGATCTCGGCCCACTCCGAAAACCGGGGATCATCGGAGGGAATTCCATAGGGCGGCTCGAACCGGTTCGCGCCAAAGAAGATGGGGGCGCCGACTTGCCGCGCCCAGTCCTGAACCTTCTCGCGCAGCTCGCTCACCAAGTTGAAGGCGGGATGGGTGATGGCAGACTCGGGCAGGACGTAGAGATCCGGCGCGGGATCGCCGCTCGCCTCGCATTCCGCATGGATCTGTAGGATCTGTTTCTCCAGATCGCGGACCATCTCAGATTGGATCCTCTCCTGCACGGCCAGATCGGGATCGGCGTAGCTCGCCAGTTTCCGCGACTGGGGCACACCCGGCTGCACGAGAACGACCCGGAGCGACGGGCCCGGGGATCCGGCGCCCGGCCCCGCATCTTGGAGGGACCGCGAACGGAGCGACGAATAGAACGCGAGGAAAACGAACGCGGCCACAAGAACGGCCCACTTGAGGGCGAGCCAAGGCGCCCTCCCCTCGCGCTTCACGGCAAGGCGACACGTGTCGGCCACGACCACGTTGGCCAGAACGATAACAAAGCTCAGACCGTACACGCCGGTCAGGTCGCAGATCTGAATGAGGGGAAGGCAATTGACCTGCGTATGGCCCAGGTAGATCCACGGGAAGCCCAATTCGGTCAGGGAACGAACGTACTCGATGGCGGTCCACAGGGCGGGGATAAGGAGAAAACGCAGGCTTCCTCCGCGCGCGAGAGCCGCCGCCGCCAGGGCCCCGAATAAGACCGGCGCCACAGCGCAGATGAGGGCGAGGCAGAGGATCCCAAGGGGCGCAAGCGGATTCACGTCGCTCAGCGTGTTGAGCCAGGTCAGGTTCAGGTAGAAAAACGGGAAGCCGAAGCCAAGGCCGAGCCACGCCCCCTGCTTGGCCGTCCGGCCGCGCAGAAAGAAGAGAAACGGCGCCATGCCGACGTAGGCGAGCCAGCCCCACTCGACGGGCGGGTAAGCCAATCGAAGGAGGGCCGCCGAGGCCGCCGACGAAAGAAGGGGGCGGCGCAGCTCCCGCCATTCGGAGCGCGTGGGAAAGGGGCGCAGCAGGAGTCGGCGTTTCGCCATACGGGACCTTCGGTCGGCGGGGGTCGGCTTGCGCGCGCCGCGTTCCCCGATTCTTCAGGGTAAGCGGAGGGGGGAAGGCCGCTCAGGACGCTAGGGGTATAGTTGCGTCGGGACGGCCGTTCCCGGTCCGCTCCCCCACCATTCTGAGGCAGAGACCGAAAAGCGCGAGCGTTCCCCACAGCTTGAGCGACATGGCCAGTAGGCCGACGCCGTGCCGGAACGCGGGGAAGTCAAACGGGAAACGCGCCAGAAGCATCGCCGCGGCCAAGGCCCAGAACAGGGGCGGCCAGCCCCAGGACCGCCGGCGGACACAAAGATGCCCGAGGGCGCACAGGGCCGCAATAAGAAACAGCATCGCGAGCCAAACGTCGACCTCAAGGAAGGACCCAAGGAGCAAGGCCAGAGCGACTTCGAGCACAAGGGCCGCGGGACGCGCCTCTCGAGGCAGCCGGCTCCAGCAGGCGAAAAGAGGCCAGAGGGCGATGATGGCGTAGTGATCCCAGTAAATGCTGGGCGCGAGGAGGGAGAGAAGAATGAAGAGGGCGTAGGGCGCCGAGTCGGCGTCGCCTTGCGCGTCGGCGCCGGCCGAAGGGGACTGGACGGCGGTCCGGTCGGAGAGCAGTCGCCACACGACGAGTCCGACACAGATCAGGAATGCGAGCCGCGTCAGGCCGTTTGCCCAGCCAACGCCGAGCGGGATCCATGACGCCGTGCCGCCGCCCGCCGCCGCGATGTGGTGAAAGAAGGAGTTGAAGGACTGGTTCGCGGCATCGCGGTAATACTGCTGACCGTATTCCGCCCACGTGGATTTGCCGTAGCCCATTTGCGCCAACACGGGTCGGAAGGCGAGATGCCGGTCGACGCCGACCCAGGCGACGGCGACGGCCATCAGAAGAAGCGAGAAGAAGGCCATGGCGGCCAGCGCGCGCCATCGACCCGCCCTCGCCTCTCCCCTGCCGAGAACGGCGCCCCAGAGGAAGTAAAGGAACAAAACGCCGGGCGTGAGTTTGAAGAGGAAGGCAAAAGCGGCCGCGCCACCCGCGGCGATGAACCACCCGCGCCGCTCCAACGCAAAGACGAGAGCGAACAGCAAAAGCAAGGCGCAATTCAGCTGCCCGGCCGTCAAAGTGCGGTGGAGGGGATAGCAGAGGGCCCCCGTCAGGACGGCAAAAGCGAGGTCGGGCAAGCCGGGCCGAAGCCTCAGCGACCAGAACATGAGCGCCAAGGCGATGATGAGGAAAAGGTGATTCAGAAGAAACCACGTCCGGAACGCGTCGGGAGGATCGAGCAACGTCA
>DATKZW010000443.1:0-16828 GCA_035527775.1 Sumerlaeia bacterium
CGCCGAGCCGTTCGAATGGAAATTCACCCGAGACGATCTCAAGCGCGTGTTGGAGAGAATCTCGCATCATGCAGAGAACCGCCTTGCGGCATGAAATGAGGGGGAAAATACGTCACCGTACTTTTGAGCTGGAGCACTAAGGGGAACACGAAACCATGGACTACCGCAATCTGACCAAGGATGAAATCCGGGAGCTCGAGAAAGGGGGCTGCTCGGCCGAGGACTGGGGCCGCGTCCTCGTGGCCGACGGCTTCGCCGCGGAACGCGTTCGATCCGCGCGCTTGTCCGGCGACGTGCGCATCGGCCGGCTGAGCGGAAAGATCTCGCTTCCGGGCGGCCTCGAGGCGCCCGCCGGCATTTCGGACGCCGCCTTGCACAACTGCACGGTCG
The DNA here is from genome assembly GCA_035527775.1 of Sumerlaeia bacterium. Lineage (GTDB taxonomy): Bacteria > Sumerlaeota > Sumerlaeia > UBA8349 > UBA8349 > DATKZW01. The sequence continues at coordinate 391 of DATKZW010000443.1, forward strand.
GCGACGACGTCCTCATTCGCAACGTGGCCCGCTACATCGCCAACTACGACATCGCTGACGGCGCGGTTGTCTGCGATGTATCCCTCCTGGTCACCGAGGGCGAAAGCGCCTTCGGCAACGGGACCAAAGTCGAGGCGCTTAACGAGGGAGGCGGGCGCGAGGTGACGATCTTCGACCGCCTGTCGAGCCAGGTCGCCTACATCTTGGCCCTCTATCGCTACCGGCCGGAGACGATCGAGAAACTCGAGGGCATGATCGACGACTACGTCAAGGCCCAGCGCTCCGCACGCGGATCGGTCGGCAAAGGCGCCCGGATCATGGGATGCGGCGCGCTGACGAACGTGCGCATCGGCCCCGCCGCCGAGATCTCGGGCGCGGTCAAGCTGGCCAACGGCACGGTCAACAGCTGCGAGGCGCATCCCGCGGTGGTCGGAGACGGCGTGATCGCCGAGAATTTCATCTTCTCCTCAGGGAGCAGAGTGGACGGCGGCGCGATGCTGACGGGCTGCTTCGTCGGCCAGGGGACGAGGATCGGACGTCAGTACTCGGCCGAGAACTCGCTGTTTTTCGCCAATTGCGAAGGGTTCCACGGCGAGGCGTGCGCCATTTTCGCCGGCCCCTACACGGTGACCCATCACAAGTCTACGCTCCTGATCGCGGGTTTGTTCTCGTTTTACAACGCCGGCAGCGGCACGAACGAAAGCAACCACATGTACAAGCTCGGGCCCGTGCATCAAGGCATTCTCGAGCGGGGAAGCAAAACGGGCTCTTTCGCCTATCTCCTTTGGTCGAGCCATCTCGGGGCTTTTTCGGCCGTCATCGGCAAGCACTACAGCAAATTCGACGCGTCGGATTTTCCCTTCTCCTACGTCATGGAAGGCAAGGGCGGGAGCGTGCTGATCCCCGCCATGAACCTGACCACCGTCGGCACGCAGCGAGACGGGGCCAAGTGGCCGGACCGAGATCGCCGCAAGGACCCCGACCGTCTGGACTTGCTGCACTTTGACGTTCTGAATCCCTACACCGTGGGGAGAATGATGCGCGGCCGCCGGATCTTGGGGGACCTCTCCGCCAAGACGCCTGGCGATCGGGACGCCGTGGAGTACAAGGGGCTCTCCATTGCGCCGTCCCGTCTCAAGAAGGGAATCGAACTCTACAGTCTCGGGATCGGCCTCTATCTGAACGGGAAGATCGCGGCCCGCGCCGAGGCGCTTCTCGAGCAAACGAAGCCCGAGGATCTGGTCGCGACCATTCTGAAGAGCAGAGCCGACGGAACGGGCAACTGGGTCGACCTGTGCGGTCTGATGACGCCCGCGTCGCGGAGCGCCGAAGTTCTCGACCGGGTCGCCTCCGGCGCGGTCGCCGATCTGCCGGCACTCGAGACGGCGCTGCGCGCCTTGTACGAAGGCTACTCTGAACTCGAATGGGACTGGGTTGTCCCCGCATGGCTCGAAGAGATCGGTAAGAAGGCCGAGGACGTGACGCGGGACGACGTGCGGGGCGCGGTAACGGCCTGGAAAGAGGCGGTTCTCCAGTACAACGATCTCGTTTTGAAGGACGCGAAAAAGGAATTCGAGGGCGACGTGCGGATCGGATTCGGCATCGACGGAGGGCCCGAGGCCGTGGCGGCGGATTTCGACTCGGTGCGCGGGACCTTTGACGGCAACAAATTCGTCAAGCAGGTGAAGCAGGCCTCCAAAGACATCACGGCTCGGGCCGAGAGGATCCTGGGCATGCTTCCGTGACGCGCGAAGGCAAGGCCTTGGCCGACAGCGTCCCGCCCGCAGTCTCGCGGGCATCCTGTCCGCGCTCGTGGAGCGCGCTGAAGGCGCGGCAGCGCACCGCCCAAGGCGGAACGAACAAAGCGAGTGTGCGAACAGCGTTCGCATCAGCCGGACTTCGTTCGGCCGGCGCCCCTGTCGACGCCTGCATTCGATGCGCAACACAGGGAGAAGCCCCATGACCAACCATTCCTTTCTCCTCGCCATCGACCTCGGCGCCGGGGGCGGCGCCAAGATCGGCGTTTTCTCGACCCCCGACCGCCTTGTGACTGAAACGCTCCTCCCCGTGGGCGAATACGGCGGAACGGCCGAGTCGCTCGCCGACGCCCTTGCGGCCAAGGCCGAGTCCGCCCTCTCCGAGAGCGGCGCCGGCCTGAAAGACCTCCGCGGCGTCGGCATCGCCTCCCCGGGCGTTTTCAAGTCCGACGGCGCGTATTTGCAGGCGGCCAATCTCGGCTTCCTCAACGGGCGCAACCTAAAAGAGATGCTCGCCGAACGCGCGGGCGCACCCGCCGCCATCGACAACGACGCCAACGCCGGCGGCCTCGCCGAATGGTCCGTGCTGCGCTACGAATTGCTCTATTGGGTCTTCGGCGGCGGGTGGGGCGGCGCGTGGATCTCCCGGGACGGCGAGGTGCGCTTTCCCGCCCTTGATTGGGACGGCGACGACGCCCGCCTCCATTACACGAACGAACCCGGTTACGCGATCCCCCTCGAAAAGGTCGCGATCGAGAACGAGTTTTGCCGCCTCGGCGCGCCTTACGACCGCTTCGAGCAGATCCTTGCCGAGGATTTCGCCGGCGAGGACGGGGTCCTGCGCGGCCCGAGCGGGAGCGCCGATCACGTGCGAGCGGAAATGGTTCTTTCCGGCCCGGGGCGTTGCCGACTGTTTCGCGCCGTTGTGGGCGACGACGATTCCTACGAGCGCTTCTTGGACGCGCACGAAGCCGGCGAGATGAGCGATCCCGCGATCGCGGGCAAGCACCTCAGCAAACTGAGCGGCATGCGCGTCGAGGCGGCCGTCGCGACGGATCGGCTCTTCGGCCGCATTCTCGCGCAAGCCGCTCGCATTCTTCTCAAGCAGGCGCGCAAGGACGGTCTCCCCGAAGGCGCGCCCATCTGCCTCGGCGGCAAGCCCAGCCGGGCCCTGCCCTACTTCGGCCCCTCCGCTCAGGGCGCCCTCGGCCGCATGGGCCTCATGCACTATCTCCGCCCCTCGGTCATTGACGAACGCGGCGGCAACGCCAACCTCGTCGGCGCCGCCGTCTTGGCCGAGAAGGCCGCCGCCCGGCAGGACGGCTGATTCGCGCCTCGAACGTCTCCTCCGACCTCGGCGGCTTCGAAACGCGTCTCTTGCTCAGCGACTTCAGCCGCCGGCCCTCGGACGTCGAAAAGAACGGCTTTTTTTTCCTTGTGCGGTCATTTTTCTCTTGCGCGCGCTCAGGGGTTTCCGTAAAAAGGGCGTCGGGTGGGACGGAATCGATCCTTTTTTCGCCTGTAGGAGATGCGATCTGAGTTCGGCAAGAACAGGGGCGCTACTTTGTGGCGAGAGGACGTGGCAACGCCTTTGTGGGCGAGCGTGATGGCGATGGGTCCCGCGGCGAATGGTTGAGAGCGCCGTGGGCGAGAACAATCTACGAGGAACGATCATGTTGCAGAAAAACTTCAGACGCGTTGTCGAGAAGAACCAGGGGGCCCTCCATTCGTTGGAGGGCAACCTCCTGAGCGCCGCGGGCGGTCATGCCCCCCGGTCGATCCTGGTGACGAGCAGCCGGCCGAAGGAGGGGAAGACCACGTGCGCCATTAGTCTGGCCTGCGGTCTGGCCGGCGCGGGCAAGGGCAAAGTGGCGCTGGTGGAGGGCAATCTCGCGCGGCCTTCCCTGCATCGCGCGTTCGGCTTGGAAGCGGGGCCGGGATTGGCGGATTACCTTTCCGACGGGAGGGAAGCTGCGGAGTTTGTGCAGGAAACCGATTACGCCAATCTGTCGGTCATGCCTTGCGGGGCGGACGCCGCGAAGCTGGCCGACCTGTTCGACGCCGAGGTCTTCCGGGCGAAGCTGGCTTCCCTTCGAAAGCACTTCGACTACGTCGTCTTTGACGGCGCGTCGGTTCTCGATTCGTCGGAAGCGTGCCTGATGGCGGGGCATTTCGACGGCGTCGTGCTGGTGGTTGAATGCGAGAGAACCAAGTGGGAAGTTCTGGACGTAGCCAAGGAAACGGTTTTGCAGGCCGGCGGCAAGGTCCTTGGAGTCATTCTCAACAAGAGGCGATACTATGTCCCCAAGATTCTCTACGGAAGTGTTTGATCCCCCCGGTGGCGGGAGAGCGAGGCGGTCGTGGCGTCGAGGGATGGGTTGCGCGCTGACCGCCCTTCTGGCGCTGGCGGCCTTCGCAGCGGGATGCGCCCGGTCATCGCAGTACGCATCGGAGGAGATGAGTTTCGAGAAGACGACGTTCTCCTTCGACCAGGATCGGGCGCCCTACACAATCTTCCGGGAATACAAGATGGCGCCGGGCGACTTGCTGGACGTGCTCTATCACGTCGACACGTGGAGAACGAGCAAGGAGGACTTCCGCATAGCGGTCGATCACACGGTCGCAGTCAAGTTCGTAAACGTGCCCACTCTGAGCGAAGAGCAGATGGTAAGACCCGACGGGACCATCTCGCTTCCCTACCTGGGATCGGTCACCGTGGTGGGAAAGACCGTGCAGGAGCTGACCGCCGATCTCAGATCTCGTTACTCCGCGATATTGAAATCGCCCGATCTTTACGTCCTCGTGCCGGAATACCGGTTGCGGATCCAGGAGTTCAAACAGGACTTGCACACCGCGCCCCGCGGCCTGAGCCGCCTGGTGACCGTGCGGCCAGACGGCTACGCCACCTTCGCCATGCTAGGCGACGTTCTCGTGGCGGGCAGGGCGATCCCCGAGGTCGCGAAGTACATGAACGAGGAATACGAGAAGAAAATGCCGGGGCTTTCGGTGGACCTTTTCCTTGAGAAGCACGCCGGCTCGCTCGTTTACGTTCTCGGCGAGGTGGGTCGGCCGGGAGCCTACCCGATCATGAGGTACACGTCGGTCGAGGAGGCGATGGCTTTGGCCGAGGGACCGCTGCCCACGGCCAAACTCGATCAAGTGGTCGTGGTGCGCCGCCATGGCGACAAGATGGCGGCCGTGAAACTGAACGTGAAGAAGACGCTCTGGCTTGATTCCGACGGCAAGTTTTTCTATCTGCTCCCCGACGACATCGTTTACGTGCCGCGCCGCAAGTTCGCCCGCTGGGCCGACGTGGCGCGCGACATCGGGGACATCACTTTCTTCCGGGGATGGAGTGTCGGCGCCCAGTACCGGCTTGACAACAAAGGACAGTAACCGGCCGTCCGTTCCGCGGCGCGAGTGCAACTCAACCAAGGATGGGAACCCATGCAAACGGAAGACTGGAAGCGCGAGCTGTGCGAGATCTTTTTCGCCCGCATCTGGACGATCCTGATCACGACGGCGGTCGTCTTTGCGGGCGCCGTGGCCGTCACATACCTCTGGCCCCAAACGTATTCCACTACGGGGTCGGTTGTAATGCGCGGCAAACGTCCCCAGATCAGCCCCGAGATGCTCGAAACGTTGGATGTGCGCATTCTGTCAATCACAAAGGAGGACCTGAGCACCGAGGCCGAGATTCTCGGTTCCACGGGGCTGGTCCGCCAGACGCTCGAAGCCCTTCGCGCCGAGGGCGTGCAGCCGCCGGAGGAGAAGAGCCGCGTGGTTTTGCCTGCTGCGTTGGCGCGGAACCTGCGGCCCGTTCAGGATCCCACGACGGAGAATGTCCGGAAGATCCGCGAGAAGCTCCGGACGGAGACGGTGCCGGCCTCCAACGTCGTCCAAGTCTCCCTGCGCGGGACCAATCCCCAGTGGTCCGAATCGTTCCTGGGGCGAATGCTGGATGAATACCTGGTGTACCGGTCTTCCGTCTTCAATCCGGGCGGCGAGGGGGCGTTTTTCCGCGAACGCGCGGACCTTTATCGCTTGCAGCTGGAGCAAGTCGAGGAGCAACTCATTGACGCCGCCACGACCTCCTCCGTCACGCTCATCGAACGCGAGATGACCAACAACCTGGACTTGAAGATGGACCTCGAGAAGCAGCTGACCTTGCTGCGGGACGAGTACATCCAGAAGGAGAAGGACGCCGCTTCTCTCCGAAAGGCCATTGGGTCCAACGACGTGCAGTTTTTTTCGTTCCTTGACAACGACGCCCTTATCCCCCTCAACCAGGCGCTCGCGGGTTTGACCGCGTTGCGCGCGGAAGCGCTCCGCGATTTTCGCCCGGACAGCGACAAGGTCCGCGCTCTCAACACGCACATCAAGAACGCCTACCAGCCCCTTCTGGTCGAGGCGAAGCAGATTCTCAGCAGCCGCGAGAGCGAGCTCGAGGGGCTCCTATCGCGGATTGGGGAACTGGAGACAGCCGTTCGCGGCTTGGAGGAAAGGAACGTGACGCTCCAGCGTCTCGCCACGGATTTCCTGAGGATCACGCGCGAGGCCGACCTGCTGAAGTTCTCCTATGAAACGTTTTCGAAACGCCGAGAAGAGGCGGAGATCAACTCGGCCATCGCCCGGGCGAGTCTGTCGGGCGACGTGAGCATTCTGACGCGCCCCGTCGAGGGTTCGGCCGAACTGCTCTTTCCCCGCCCCCTCGCGACGCCAATCCTCGGGATCGTGGCCGGTCTGATCGCCGGGTGTGGGCTGGCCCTCCTTGGCGAGTACCTGGACCACCGCGTCCGAAGACCCGCCGATATCGGCCGCCACATCGGCTTGCCCGTTATCTGCTCCCTGAAGAAAGCATGAGTCTGCTCGCTTCGGCCCGAGGGCTTTCGCCAGAGACGATACGGACGCCTATTCGCGACGGCGACTCCAGACGAGAGGAAAAGGCGCAAGACGGGGAGGGGCGGGCAGTCGCTCCCGCGGACCGGGCGTAGGGCCCGTCAATAGCCCGCCGTCTCGGTTGGAATGCGAAAGCCCGAAGAGGAAGCGCCATGCTGGTGGAAGCCCTCAAACTCGGATTCCGCAGTGGGTACCTTCGGACTTCCCTCCTGCTGAACCGCATCTTCAACGTCACGCTCTCTCTATTGCTGATCGTTCTCTGCGCGCCGCTCTTTATCTTGATCGGCTTGGCCGTTCTCATCCGCGACGGTCGGCCGGCGCTCTACAAAAGCACGCGCCTGGGACTGCACAAGAAGCCTTTCACCATGCACAAGTTCCGCACGTTGGTTCCGGACGCCGACAGGATACTCGGGGCGCAGCTTGTGTGCCCGACCCACCGTCTCATGACGCCGCTGGGCCGTCTCCTTCGCGATACGCGAATGGACGAGCTGCCGCAGCTGTTCAACATTCTCATGGGGGACATGGATTTCCTGGGACCTCGGCCCGAGCGCCCGGAAGTCTATGAAAAGATCTGCCGTTACATTCAGGGCTACGATAAACGCTTCTCCGTCAATCCGGGTTTGCTCGGCTTCTCGCAGATCTTCACCCCTCATAGCACGCCGAAGCGCATCCGGGTGTTCATCGACAACCGACTGGTGAGAAAGAAGCAGATAATCCTCTGGGACGTGTTCGAGGTGTTCGCCACCGGCCTCGTCGTTTTGCGCACGGCCGCTTACCGCCTCTCCAAGGCCCTTTACCAGGATCTTCTTCTCCGGCGGATTCTGCGCCGCTACCGGGAAAAACGCGAGTTGGATCGTCCCTCTCAGAGAAGCGCCATGGTGTTCTTCCGACCTGCGAAGGGCACGGCCGAGTACCGGGAGGAAGCGGAACTGGTGGACGTCAACGAGCGAGCCTTCCTGATGCGATCGGATCACGCCATTGATTTCCCGGCGGCGGCCGCGAAATCGCAAGAGACGGACGGAGCGTACGAGCCCTTCGTGCTCCGCATCAGCCTCTCCAACGGCAGAGGGATCCGGCGACGGAAGACCGCTCGTTGCAGGGGTCGGCTTTATCGCGCGGCGAAGCCCGAGGGGAACCGGCACGAATACGTGATCATGTACGAGCCGAGCACGCCTCTGAATTTCTATATGATGCATCAGTACTTCCTGCGAAAGAGCATGGCGCTCTCCAGAAGGTGACAGCCCGCCGCCTGGCGCACGGAGTGAAAGCGTCCGCCCAACAATGCGAGCCATCCCACTCCCTCTCCCCCGTCCCCTCGAAGGCCTTCTCTGGCTAAGCCTAGTCCTCCTGACCGTGGGCCTTCTGACCACCCCCTACTATGCTGTCTCCTGGCTTCCCGCCGCGGCGCTGATCGCTCTTCTGGTTATTGGCCGCTGTCCGCACGTCGCATACTACGCCATCATTTTCCTCATCCCCTTCGGGGCTTACCGAGCCTTGCCGGGCCCTTGGGGCGAGATCAGGCTCCATTGGGTCCTCGCCTTTCTACTGGCCGGCTATCTCTTTCTTCGGTACGTTGTGACGCGCAACCCGTTGCAGAAATTGCGCTGCAACCTTTGGCCGTGGCTCTTCGCCTATCTGGCCGTCGGCGCCTTCTCGGCCTGCCTTTCGCCCTTTCGTGAGACGGCGTTGTCCGAGCTTTTCTTTCAATCTATCGGTTACGTCTACATCGCCCTTACGCTTGCCTTCCTGACGGAGAAAGGCTTTCGCAGCGCCGCGCCCGCCGTGATTCGCTGGAGCGTGTCCCTTGGGTCTCTGTTGGCGATTCTGGGCTATTACTTCAACATCGAGCTCTTCGCCGTCGTGGAACCGGGGGTCGAGGCGAAACGAGCGCTCGGCGGAACAACCTGGGCGAACAACCTGGCCATGACCATCTACATCGCCATGCCGTTTCTCGTGCACGCCGCGATCCATGCGAGGACCGTTCCGGGCCGCGTCGTCGCGCTCCTTCTCGTATTGCTCAATCTGGCGGCCATGCAGACGACGCTGTCGCGCCTCGGGCTTCTCATGCTCATCTTCGTCGCCGTTGCGCTCTTCGTCGAATACGCTCCGCACCTGCGCGCCCGTCGGGTCGCCCCTCTCTACCTGGTCCTCGTGCCTTTCCTGATTGCCCTTCCGTTTGTCATCTCCGACGTTTACCGGAGGCGTCTGGGCCGCACCACGAGCACGGCCGACGTATCCGTAGCCCGGCGCATTACTTACCTCCAGGTCGCCCGCGAGGCTTTCAAGGAGGATCCCGTTTTCGGGTCCGGTCCCGGGACCTTCCGCGACATCTACGGCGGGACGAACTACGCGCTGTCCTTCGCGCGCCCGGGTGCGACGCTCCGCCGTTACGCTCACAACTCTTACGTGGAAGTGCTCGTGGGAACGGGACTCGTCGGCCTGGTTCTGTTTCTGGCCGTCCTGCTGCGAGGCTTGCGCAACTTCACGCTGGCGCGGGCCGCTTTCGAGCGCGCCCAGGACTGGGAAAGCGTCGCTCTCGTGGGCGTGTACCGGATCGCTTTCCTCTGTTTCTTTCTCCATTTCCTCGCGGCGAGCGCTTTGGACAACAAGTACTTCCTGTTTCTGCTTCCGGCGTCCCAGGTGGCGATGCGACTGGCGTCTCAAAGGAAGAAGCAACCGGGAGGAGAGGCCGGCTCGGAGACCTCGCCGGCCGAAGCATGAGAGGTCCCTCAATGATCGGGCTTCTCTTTTGGCTCTTCGTTGCCTTCATCCTTTACACGTACGCCGGCTATCCTCTCCTGATCGCCATTTTGGCGCGCCTGCGGCCCCGCCCGCCGCGAGTCGACGCACGCCTCTTGCCGCCCGTCACGCTCCTTATCGCGGCCTACAACGAAGAGAAGGTCATCGCCCGGAGAATCGAGAACGCTCTCGCCCTCGATTACCCGAGGGAGTCTGTGCAGATCCTCGTGGCCGCCGACGGTTCTGACGACCGGACGCCCGAGATAGTCGGAACTTACGCCGGGCGCGGAGTCGAGCTCAGCTACGAACCCCAGCGCCGTGGAAAGATGGCGGCCATCAACCGCGCCATACTCCGCGCGCGGGGCGAAATCGTCGTCTTCTCCGACGCGAACAACCTCTACCGGCCAGACGCCCTCCGCGAGCTCGTCGCCCCTTTTCAGCGTCCTCGCGTGGGTGTCGTCAGCGGCGCGAAACACGTGGCCAAAGATGAGGACGCTTTGAGCGCCTCGGAAGGCTTGTACTGGAAGTACGAGTCCTTCATCAAGAAATGCGAGGCCCGACTCGGCTGCTGCGTTGCCGTGGCGGGCGAGATTCTCGCCGTCCGGCGCGACCTTTTTCAAGCGCCGCCCGAGGCCGTGATCTGCGATGACTTCTTCACCGCCATGATGATCGTGCGGCAAGGCTACAACGTCGATTACGCGCAAGAGGCCGTTTCCGTTGAACGCGTCTCGGCGTCCGCTCAGGATGAGGTGGCGCGTCGCGGCCGCATCATCGCGGGGCGCTACCAGGCCATCGCTTTGGCGCGGCGTCTTCTTACGTGGCGCCGTCCGGCGGTTGCGTGGCAGGTTGTCTCGCACAAGTTCTTCCGCCCCTTTGTTCCGCACGCCCTGATCGGCATCTTCCTGGTGAGCCTTCTGGCCGTGATCTTCCCCCGCGAGAGCGACGGCGCGGGAATCCTTGCCCTCGCGTTTCCGTACAACTGGGTCTTTTTCGCGCCGCAGGTTCTCTTTTACGTCTGGGCCGTCATCGGCATGCGTTTCGAGAGACGGGGATCGGCGTGGAAACTCCTCTACCTCCCCTCCTACCTCGTGAACAGCAACTTGGCGGCCGTGATCGGGGGCTGTCGCTTCCTGGCGGGGAAGCACTCCGTCCTCTGGCCGAAAGTCGCGCGCAAAGAGGACTAGGGCCCTTCCCCGCGGAAGAGGGTTCTGAAATGCTCGGCACATGCGGAATCGGATAACCGTCCTGCACCTGAGAACATCCTCCGGACCCGGAGGGGGCCCGGACAAAACGATCCTCACAACGGGGGGGCTGATCGACCGAAACCAGTTTGACTATGCCGTAGCGTATCTGCGTCGACGCGGGCGCGAGATTGCGCCCACGCTTGACAACGCGCGCCGCGCCGGACTGGAGTGCCGCGAGTTCCCGGGGGGCGCCTTCTTCGACCCATTGCAGATGATCCGCCTCGTGCGCTTCATCCGCAGCCGGGGCGTGACTATTCTCCATTGTCACGATCCCAAATCGGACCTCTACGGCGCCGCGCTGCGTCCCCTCCTGCCCTCGGTCCATCTGGTGACGACTCTGCACGGCTGGCTGCCGGGCGCGCGCAAGCGCTTCTCGAACCGAATGGATCTCTGGGCGTTGCGCCGCTTCGATTGCATTCTGGCCGTCTCGCGGCACACCGAGGCCATCGCTCGCCGCCACGGAATCGGCAACACACGCGTCGTTTACAACGCCATCGACACCGACGAGTGGCGTCCGGTCGCAGAGGGGTCCGTTGCGTCCCCGGTTCGCAAGAAGGATCCCGGCGCCATCCTGGTCGGGTACGTCGGCCGATTGCGGGCGGAAAAGGGGCCGCTCGATTTCGTGCGCGTGGCCGCCCTGATCCGCGAACGTTCTCCCCGCTGCGAATTCGCCGTCGCGGGAGACGGGCCGCAGCGCGAGGAAATGGCGGCGCTGGCGCACGAACTGGGCGTGGCGGAGCATTTCCATTTTCTCGGCCACGTTGGAGGAGACGCGCTCCGCTCCCTCTATCAGAGCTTGGGCGTTCTTCTCTCTCCTTCGCTGACCGAAGGACTCCCAAACAACGTGCTCGAAGCATGCGCAATGGGCGTGCCCGTGGTGGCGACCGACGTCGGCGGGGTCGGCGAGATCATCGCCCATGGCGAAAACGGCCTTCTGGCCCAGGCCGGCGACGTCGCCACGCTGGCGGAACACGTCCTGGCCGTCGCGTCGGACCAGGAGACGGGCCGTCGTCTTGCCGCCAAAGCGCGCGAAGTCGTGGAGGAGCGTTTCTCCATGACGGCGCGGACAAGGCAGATCGAGGAAATCTACGCCGAGCTGGTTCGCTGAGGAACCGGCATGTCGGCCGAACGCAGTTCGCGCCCCAGGCTAGTCAGGGAAAGGAGACGCGGCGACCATGAACCCGATCCGAACGGCATATCGCCTCTTCTATCGCGAGCGTTACCGGCGCTACGAGGAGCTGACGCGCCACTTGTCGCTCAGCCCGGAGGAAGTGCGCGCCTTGGCCAACGAACGCCTGCGGGGAATCCTGCGATACGCCGTCGACCACGTCCCGCGCTACAAGGAACTGCGCGCCCAGTTTGAGAAGGCGTACCGGGGGGCCTCGGGCGAGGAGTTGCTGGCGCTCTTTCCCGTCGCGACGAAGAGCGACATCCGCGACCGTCGGGGCCTGTTCCTGTCGGATGAGTTTGGGTCGATTCGACGCAGCCGCGACCAAACGGGCGGCACGACGGGCGAGCGACACGAGTTCTGGCACGACTACTCGTGCAAACTGTTGGGACAAGCCTCCCTTCTTCGCTCCTTCTCGATGATGGGATGCTCGCCTGACGACGACGCGCTCTGGGTCTGGTTTGAGAAGAAACGGCGGCCGCCCGTTCAGAAACTCAAAGACCTCCTTCGACCGCTTTGCTCGGGAAAACATCTCCTCAACGCCCCGTACATGACGGAGGCCGCTTTTCCGGAGATCGTGGACCACATAAACCGGCGCGGGATTCGCTTCATATACGGTTATGTTTCCGGCATCTACTTCATCGCCCGGTGGATGATTCGCAAAGGCCTGGCGACGCCCGGCGTCGAGGCCGTCATGACCAGCGCCGAGAGGCTGGAGCCCGAGCAGCGCCGAATCATCGGCGAAGCCTTTGGCGCCCGCGTCTTCAGCCAGTACGGAAGCGACGAAGTTGCCGGCCTTGCGACGGAGTGCCGCAAGGGCAACATGCACCTCTTCACCGACATGGCCCACGTCGAGGTCTCGGCCAAGCGCGCCGGGGACCGCGGCCCGCTCCTTGTGACCAACCTTCATAACCGGTGCATGCCCTTCATCCGTTACCAGATCGGCGACGCAGGTCAGCTGATTGAAGAGATCTGCCCCTGCGGCTTGCCCTTTCCTCTTATGAACAAGGAAGTGGGCAGAACCGATGAGGACTTCTTCCTCCCGTCGGGCGCCGTTGTGCCTGCCGGCTACTTCACCGGACTCGTGTTCGCCATGGACGGCGTCGCCCGGTTTCAGTTCGTCCAGCGCGCGACCGGCGAGATCGAGCTCCATGTGATAAGAGACGACGGCTTCGGATCGGAGACCGAGCGGAATCTCGCGGCGCTGCCCGATCGTGTCCGCGAAGATCATGGCGAGAATCTGCGGATATCGGTCTCCTATGTAGACTCGATCCCCCTGACCGTGCAGGGCAAGTATCGCTTCATCCTCTCCCAAGCGAGCGCCGCGGGCGGGCGAAGGTGACTCGAGGTCCCGGAGACGCGAAGAGCGTCGCGCGCGGATCAGAAGATCATCTTTTTCAATAGGGGAAGCCGACGGCGGGCCGCGGCGTGAAAGCCCGAGAACAGGGCGAGAAACGCCAGGCATCCCAGCGCCGCTCTTCCGTAAGGATTCGCGATGTAGCGCGGCAACAGAACCTGCCACCCCACGAGCAGCGCACACATGATCAGGAAGGGCAGGATCGTCTCGCCGAGATATCGCCACCACTCCCACCCGCTCCTCTCGAGCTTCCTTCCGAGAAAAGCCAGCAACAAGCCAAAAAGCAGGAAGTAGGAGAAACCGCTAGCCGCCGCCACTCCCGGCAAGCCGTAGTCCGCGCGGATGGACCAGACGCTCAGCCCCACGTTTGCGGCAATCGCCCACGGCATCAGAACGAGGGTTTGCGTCTGCCAGTTTCGGGCGACGATCACCACGCGCGGCACGTAAGCCAAGCTCAGGAAGTAGACTCCGCAGAGAAGGATCTGGCCCGGCGCGATTGCGTCGACGTGCTTGGGGAGAAAGAGAGAGATGAAGGGCGGCAGCGCGAGGAAGGCCGGACCAATGAGAAAGGGCATCAGGTATGCCGTGTTGATCGCGGGTTTCCAGAGGTATTCGCTGATGAGCGCCTCCGTCGGAACCGAGTCGACGGCGCGCATGGCGCGGGGCTCGATAACCTCGCGCGCCGCCTCCGGAACGTTGATCAGCGCGCTCATGGCCAACCCCGCCACGCCGTAGTATCCCAGCTGTTCGTTGCCCAGCATGGAAGAGACCACGATCCGGTCCGCGGTCATGATCAGGACGACCGCGAGGTTCAGCAAGGTCAGGGGCAGGCCCTTTCCCACCAGTTCCCGAAACACGTCCTTTTTCAGACCCCAGCGGACCGCGCTCCCGAGTCGAATTCGCAGATAGGCGAGGGCGACAAGTTCCGCCAGGAGAACGCTGAGGAAGAGGCCGTATATCCTCAAGAAGTAGAGGAGCGGCACTGTGAGCAGGAAGGCCGCTGTGATGAAGACGTAGTTCGTGGACGCGACGAGCGAAAAGCGCTCGTGCGCCTTGAGAAGAATCAAGTAGTACTCATGCACGAACTGGAGCACGACCATGCCCGCCATGCAAAGGAGCCCCGCCTTGACCTCCGGGCCGAAGCCCTCGCGGAGGTAGAAAGCCAGAATCACCACGGCGAGCAGAACGCTGAGGCCGAAACCGGCCGAGAAGGCGCAACGCTCGATGGCCTCCACTCGCGCGCAATCGCCCTTCTCCTTGTAGTAGGGAACGAGGTAGCGGAACGACGCGCCCGTGCCCAGGTCCGTGTAATACGAGTAGCGAGGGATAATCTTCAGCAGCGTCCACAGGCCGAACTGTTCCGGCGTGAGCAGCTTCGGGCGCAGGAAAGCGGTGATCACGCCCAGCGCTTGCTGGTAGAGGCGGCTCGTCGCGTAATGCGCGATGGTTCTGGGGATGGACTTCGCCCGCGGATCCGTCATCTGTCCCCTTCCTTGAGCGCCCTCTCTTCCCTGGCGCGCCTTCCAGGGGTGAACATGGGAGGCCGGCTCTTCGCGCGCGCCTTGGCGAATCGCTCCACGAGGCGGCGCCGCCCTCGCCCGCGGCGCCGCAAGGCCGCCTGCGCAGTCTGGCGCATCGGGCCGCCCAATGTCAACGAATCAAGCGGAGCGGCGACCTCCGGCGAAAGGCGGCGCCCCAAGCGGGCGACGGCGGCTCGCCCGACTTCCCCCTTTTGGGATTTACATTCCCGCTCGATCGTGTTTCTCTGGAAGGGAGTCTGGAAACGGACGGGATCCTATGGACATCGTCGCATCGGCCAGCGCCCACACTTTCGACACCATTGTCGGTCAGGACTTGGTGAAGCGTTTCCTGCTTCGCGCCGGCGCACAAGGGCGCTTGCCCCAGGCTCTTCTCTTCTGTGGGCCGGCCGGCGTCGGCAAGCGCTCTGTGATGTATGCCCTGGCCAAACACCTGGTGACGCGCGAGTTCGAGCCCGACTCCGACGCCGCGCGGCGCGCCCGTGGAAAAGTCGAGCGCGGAACCCACCCCGACGTTCTCGTTGTCGCGCCGCGATCCGCCTCGGGACAGATCCTCACGGAGCAAGTCGAGGAGATGCACGATCGGGCCTATTACGCCCCGCTCGAGTCGCCGATCCGCGTGATCATGATCGCGCCCGTCGAGGCGATGAATCCGTCTGCCTCGAACAAAGTCCTCAAGCTTCTCGAGGAGCCCCCGCCCGCTCTTCGCATTCTGCTCGCCTGCGAGCAAATCCACCGAACGCTGACGACCGTTCAGTCGCGCTGCGCCTTGCTGCGGTGCCCTCCCGTCGAGTTCGAGCCCCTGGCCGAATGGCTGATAGCGATCGCGCGGTGCCCGCGCCGGCGCGCCGAGACGGCGGCCCGCCTTTCAGGCGGACGGCCCGGGGTGGCGCTCGAACTGGTTTCGGGAGAGAACCAGGAGAGGCGGCGGCGCATTTGCGCCGAGTTGGACTTCTTCGAGCAAGAGGGCTACCCCTCGATCTTCCGGGTGGGGCACAACCTGCTGGACGTTGCGGGAGGCGCGGGCGAGTCGATCTCGGCGCTCCTTTACTGGTTTCGCGATCTCCTCGTCGCCGCCCTCGCGGGAGCGGCAATGCAATCCGCTGAGGCGGAGGAAGGAGGCGTCGCGGGGAGGACCCGCGCCGCCGAATCGCTTCTCATAAACTGCGATCTGACCGAGGAAGTGACGCGCGCGGCGAGCCGCCACAGTGTTCGGGGCCTTGCGCGCGCACTCGAGGAAATCCTGAAGCGCAACAAAGACGGGTTTCGCCCCTTCGTCGACCCGGACCTCTTGCTCAACGTTCTTCTGACCAACGTCGGGATCGCGCTGAAATCATAGCGCCGGACGCCCGCTGCGAGGAGAGGAAGACGCCTCGTTCGAAGACCGCCGTGCGCGAGCGCGCGTTCGGTCATCTCCCGTTCCCTCGGATTCCCCGATGAGCGAGAAGCAACCCTTCCTTCGAGCGGCCGGCCTCGTCGGCGCCATCATCGTTTGCAGCCGGGTCCTGGGTCTCGTCCGCGACATGGTCCTGAGCGCCTGCTTCGGCGCCACGCGCATGGGCGACCTGTTTCTGGTCGCCTTCGAACTGCCCAACCTCGTCCGCCGCGTTCTGGGCGAGGGCAGCTTGTCGGCTTTTGTGGTCCCAATCGTCACGAAGGTGCGATCGGAGGAAGGCGAGGAAAAGGCGTGGCGTTTCGCCTCGAATGCCTTGACGGTGCTCGCCGCGCTATCGCTC
>DATKZW010000444.1:0-9304 GCA_035527775.1 Sumerlaeia bacterium
CGCCGAGCCGTTCGAATGGAAATTCACCCGAGACGATCTCAAGCGCGTGTTGGAGAGAATCTCGCATCATGCAGAGAACCGCCTTGCGGCATGAAATGAGGGGGAAAATACGTCACCGTACTTTTGAGCTGGAGCACTAAGCCTGAGGGGAACGCGCCGCGCCGTGAACGCTTCCCGCGATTCCTCAGCGGTCGGCGTCTGTTGGAATCGACCGGTTTCCTTATCCGAACATGCGATCTCGGCGCCCTCGCGGCTATCCGGCGCTATCTATCCTGGGAACACTCTCCGCATCGGCGTCAGCTTTGGGCAATCCAACGCGCGGAAAAGGCCGAGCATTTCTTCGGTGGTCAAGGATTCGGCCCGCGCGTCCGGGCGCAGATCGAGGCGGGCGAGAGCCGTCTCGACGGCGTCGCGCTGGAGCGCCCCTCCTGCAGCGGCTGCGAGCGACTTGGCGATCATCTTGCGCCGCTGGGCGAAGGCGGCGTCGATGAAACGGAAGAAAGCGTCATTCTCGCTGCCGTCGGCGGTCAGCGGCCCGGCGGCGCGGGGCGTGAGCCGCACGAGCGCCGAGTGGACTTTCGGGGGCGGCAGGAAGCTGCCCGGCGAGATCGTGAAACATGTCTCGACGTCAAAACGGGTTCGGGCCTTCATGGCCAGAATGCCATGGTTGCGCGAACCGGCGCGGGCGCTCAGTCGCAGGGCCACTTCGCGCTGCATCAAGAGGCAAATGCGTTCGAAAGCCGCGGGCGAGGCGATGAGTTTGAAGAGTATGGGTGAAGTCAGATGGTACGGGATGTTGCCCACCACCCGCAGGTCTTCCCTGTTCTCTCCCAACAGGAGTTCTCTCAGCTCCACCCCGAGGAAATCGCCGTACACGATTCGCACGTTCTCGAAGCCGCCGAGCTCGCGCTCATGGATCCGTCGGAACCGCTCGTCCAGTTCCACGGCGACGACCGAGCCGGCCGCCCGCGCCAGGAGTTCCGTGAGGTTGCCGAGTCCGCACCCGATTTCGAGGACGACGGAGTCTTCCCCGGCCTCCACGCTCGCGGCGATCTTCTCGAGCGCGCCCTGGTTAACGAGGAAATTCTGCCCGAGGCCCTTCTTCAACCTCAACCCGGTCTCGCTGAGGAGGCGCGAGATCCGGCTCATGCGTCGCGGCTCCCGGCGCAGCGCGGCGCTCCGGCGCTCCGGATTCCTCGTCGGGGTGCGGCGCTGAGGCTTGGGGCGTTTCATCTGGATCAGCCTCCGAAACCGTCTATCTCGGCAAGAGACTTGCTTCATCCCCAAGCCGTTCTCACCGCGTCAGAATCTTCAACAGATGAAACCCCGTCTCGGGATCGCGCACGCGCTCGGCCTCGATTCCCACCCACTCGATGATGACGACTTCGAGGATCAGAAAGCAGGTCGCCTCTTCGCGCGGGCAGCCGACCAAGGCCGTTTCTCCCCGCCCCATTCCGGCGTGGAAGTGGAGCGACGGTTTGCCGTCGGCGGGGAACATCGTGCCAACGCCGACGAGTTCGCGCGCGTCGTCGAAGCGCTGAACGACCGGCTCGATCCCCACGAGGGAGGAAGGGTCTTTGGGGCCGGTCACCACGCCGCCTTTGCGAATCCCGCCCAGCGCCAGAACCGTCGCGCAACGCACGTTTTCCTTCGCCGCCAGTCCCTCGATTTCGTCGTAGATCGACTCGCCGTCGCAGAGCCTGGCGACGAAGGTTCGACCGATTCGGCACTCGTCGTAATCCATGGCCTTGTCCTCCAGAACGAGAGTTGCGCGACCGGTTCGCCTGCGCCGGCGAAGAAAGGGCGCGACATTGCCCTCACCGGATGCGCCGAAACTTCTTCCCCGGCTCTTGCCGAACAAGACCGCGGATCTCGAGGTGGAGAAGGGCGGCCATGAGGTCTCCGGGCGCGATCGCGGTCCCCGCCAGCGCTTCGCTCAAGGCGTCGACGTGAAGCGGATCGAGTTCCAACGCCTCATATACCGCGCGTTCGGTCTCGTTGAGCTCCTGGGGAAGAGGGGGCGGTTCGTCGGGAGAGGGCTCGGCGAGGTCGGGGAGTTGGCTCAGAAGATGTCGCAGTTCGTGGCGCAGATCGAGGAGGACGTCGCGCCCGCACGTCACGAGTTTCGCGCCGTCTTTGATCATCTGGTTCGTGCCGACGCTGTTGGCGCGGGTGATGTCGCCGGGGACGGCGTAGGCGGCGCGGTTCTCGTCCAGGGCGCAGCCGATCGTGATCGACGTGCCGCTCTTGGCGCCCGCCTCGACGACGAGGACCCCGAGCGAGAGGCCGGCGATAATGGCGTTGCGTTGCGGGAAACTGCCGGCGTCGGGCGTCGCCGCCATGGGCATCTCGCTGATGATCGCGCCGTTCGCGACAATCTCCTCTGCCAGTTGCTTGTGCTGCGCCGGGTAGACGTGCGAAAGGCCGTTGCCAAGGACGGCGATGGTGCGCCCTTCGGCGTCGAGGGCGAAGCGGTGGGCGGCGGAGTCGACGCCGAGAGCCAGGCCGCTCACGATGGTGACGCCGGCCCGCGCGAGATCGGTCGTGATGAGGCGCGCCGCCTCGCTTCCGTATCTCGACATTTTGCGCGCGCCGATGACGGCGACGGCCGCCTCGTCCATCGGGCTCAAGGACCCCCGGTAGTAGAGAAGCGGGGGCGGCGTCGCCATGCGCCGCAGATTGGCGGGATAGTCGTCATCCTCGGGCCGCGTCAGCAATACGTCGCGCTCCTCGATGAGCTGCATTTCCGTTTCGACGTCCGCCAGCTCGCGCCAATTGAG
The DNA here is from genome assembly GCA_035527775.1 of Sumerlaeia bacterium. Lineage (GTDB taxonomy): Bacteria > Sumerlaeota > Sumerlaeia > UBA8349 > UBA8349 > DATKZW01. The sequence continues at coordinate 2,781 of DATKZW010000444.1, forward strand.
AATCGACTGAACGGCCATCGGGCCGATGCCGTCCACGTCCTCGAGGGCGCTCGCCGGCGCGTCGAGCGCGGCGTCGGCCGAACCGAAATGCGCCACGAGCTTGTTGAACCGGCTCCGCCCGATGTCGGGCAGGAGATGAAGAATCAGGGAGCTTCGGTATGACGCGAGATCTTGCATGGCGCGGGTCTCAAACTGAACTTCACCTCATTAGTCTACAGAGTCCGATATGGCAAATCAAGAGCGTATCAGAGGATCATCTCCGGGAGGGAATCGCGAGCCGCGGCTTCCCGCGATGCTCGAAGTGACCTCCTTGGCTCAGTTGCTCCTGAAAACGCCGACGCATGTCGTCTTGGGGAAAGGCGCTCCTTCGCCGCCTATGAACCGGAGCGATCAGGGCCCCGTGTCGAGATTGATCTCGAAGAGCGCCGAGTCGCCGAAACGAGCGACCTCGCGCCCCAGGCGCCGGAACTTGTCCAAGGCGGCGGGCGAATAGCGCTTGCGCTCCAACGACCCGACGACGACCCAACGCAAGCCATGCCGGCGACAGAGCGCGAGAGCTTCCTTGGGGTCTGCCGCGCCGTAGAGACGATCCAGGGCGTTGACGCGTTCGGGGCCGATGCGCTCCTGGAAAAACCGGCCCCGCCACTGCGACTCGTGTCCCTGCCAGCCGAGGAAACTCGGGATGCCCGAGACCACCGCCATCCGGCCGGCCATCGTGTAGGACTCGTCCGACGCTTCGGCAACGCGGCGCGCCTCGGGCAGGTTCTCCCGCATCCAGAGTCCCAGCTGGAGGTCGTCGGGGGCGTAGACGCTCAGCGACATGAAGCCCAGGCCATCGAGAGTCCGACACGCCTTCCGCGCCTGCAACGGATCCAAGCCTCTTGCGATCCATTGCCTCATCCGCTCCCGGCCCGCGGCAACCCGCGAAGCCGCGCCCAGAAGGGGATAGAGCCCGCCGCCAACCAGGATTACGGTCCAGACGAAGCTTCGGCGCAGAATGCGCCATCCGGCGTCTGCGCTGACGGGGGCGCCCGGGCGGGGACGCCCGATTCCCGTGTCCGCGGAAGGGAGTGCGGGGACGGGAGAATCCCCAAGATCGAGCGCTGAGGTGGGCCAGACCTCCGTCTCAGAGCGGAACGCCGTCTCCTCGCCGGCGCCCCGCCGGCCTTCTCCTTGCGCCGAGACATCGCGAGGCGGGGGCGCGCCCGGCGCGTGAGGCGCGCCCGACGGCGAAAGAGTCGATAGGCCAACGGCAAGAGCCAGACCGCACAGCCCCCACGCCGGGTAGTAGAGTTTGAAGACCGTGTTGTAACGATCGTAGGGAGGACCGATCGGATCATCCAGGAAAACGAATTCGGGCGCGATCTGGCACGCCAACGCCGCCCCCACGAGAAGGAAAACCCACAGGAGCGGGAAGTCCGAATCCGCGCGTCGCGCGGAACGGACCAGGAACCAGGCGCACGTCAGAAAGGCAAGGATCAGGAGAAGACCCAAGCGCGGAAGGCCGGACACGAACGCCCCCAGTCCGCCCACTTGGCCGGGCAGGCCGAAAGAGGAAGCGGCCTTGGTCAGGTCGTAGCCGAGATTGGGCAACGCCGCCAGAGAAGCGATGCCCACTGAAAGACAGGCCGCGAGCGGCGAGTTGAGTCGTAAGCGACCGGATCGCCGGGCCGCTCCCAGAGCGATGGCCACGAGCCCAAAGCCGGCCAAGCCCCAGAACGCCGTCCATTGTCCGAGCGTGGTCTGGGACTGCGGCTCGACCCGTCCGATTGCCCCCAGCGTCGCGAGAAAGGAAGGGAGCTCCGCGGCGCCCGGGCTGCGGATCTCGAGAGGCAGGAAGGTGTTCCGCGAGTAGAAGGCGGCGCAGACCGACACGGCCAAGACCCCGCTCAACGCCCAGATCAGGAGACCTTGGAGCAGCTGGGGAGCGGCGTGCGCCCATGCGGGCGGATCTCGGGCATCGCCCGCCCGGGGGTCGAAATGGGGCCGGTCGACTCCCCGCAGAGTTGCGACCATGATCCACCCGAGTCCCAGCAGGGCAAAGACGGCCAGGTCCCAGGCGTTCGTGGCCCACATGGCGGCCATGACGACGAGGAGAAGGCCCCAAGCCAGCGGCTGGCGCCAAACCAGGTGACGCCAGCCGAGTCCTTCCGCCTCGCGGGCCCGCTCGAGCTGGCAGAGCATGGCGACGGCCGTCAGGAGAAGCAGAAGTCCCGAGCCGTGGGCGTGCAGGTCGCCCAGAAGCCAGTTGAAGGCGGGGAACTCATTGCGCGTATTGGGGATGACGTCGGAAGGCGCCCAGAAGCTGAAGGTCTGCAAGGCGGCCGTTGCGCCGCGCTCGCGCCAGGCGCTCACGACGCCCCGCAACTGGGACCACGTCGCCGGCGGACCCGCGCAGGCGACGAGGAAAACGGCCCAGAACCCCCCCGTCCTGCGTTCGGAGAGGGCGTACCCGGCTGAGAAGGAAAGCACGATGAGGAGAGCGAAGAGCGCGCCGAGGCCGAGATTGAACGCCACCTCGGGCCGGACCCCGCTCAGCCGAGCCAGAGTCGTCCACATCAGATGGCTGAAGTAGTAGTAATTCAGAGGGCAGTCGGCCAGCCAGGGGTCGGGAGGGGGGATCGAGGAATCCCGCCACAGCCCCGTCAGGATGGCCAAGTTGGGCCACTTCTCCGCTCCCCACCAGCCAAGAGCGTCGAAGGTCGCGTCGGGAACGTAGGAACGGAAGGACAGGTAAAGGAGGAACGCGCCGAGGAAAACGGCCTCGTAAGCCAGGACCAGTCTCCACCGGGAGCGAAGGAAGCCGGCAATCATGGCAAGAGACCGCGCGAGGAGGATCAGGTTGACGGCGGCCAGCAAGAGAAGCCCGGCCGCCAGAGCGAAGAAGACTCGTCCAGGTTCCGGGGGAATGCGCAAGCCGGCCAATCCTTCGGGGGAGGGGAAGGCGTAGGAAAGCCAGGCGCCGGCGAATGCGGTCAGGAGGAGCCCGGCCATCTTCATGAGACCAAGCCCCCGATCGGGCAGAAGGATGGCCGCGCGGAAGACGAGCGGATAGACCATCCACCCCAGCGCGACCAGAGTCAGATACCAGGCGAAGACGGGGGCGAAGAACGGTTGCCACCAGAAGGAAGGCATGATAGACTCAACCTGCCCGAGTGGAAGAACGGACATTCGGGATGCGAGCGCGCGCGCCGGACCGCAATCCGACGCGAGAGACAATTGTGTTGGGTCCTCAGAGGATTGTCCAACCAAAAAACCGAAAGCCATGAGGATGCGAGGAGTCGCGGATTGGGAGGCTGATCAAGGACCGGCGCGAGGCGCGGACGGGCCGCAAAGTAGGCGTCGCCGCCTGGGGTCGCGGATCATTGGGACCTCTTGGGGCCGCGACGGTCTCGGACGAGGGATCTGCACGAAACGTCGGGAAATGCGGATGCCATTCAGGAGGCGAGAGTCATCATGTTGATCATCCAAGGTTTTCTGGAGAAGATGGTGAACGACGGGGCGTCGGACCTCTTCATCAAGGCGGGCGTGCCGCCCAGCTTGCGGGTGGATGGCCAAGTGGTCCAGATCGACCACGGACCGCTCGCGTCCGAGCAAGTCCACGAAATCGCCTACGAGATGATGAATGAAGAGCAGCGCGAACGGTTCGAGGACGATTTTGAGATGGACCTGGCCGTCGCGGTGGGCGGGCTGGGACGTTTCCGCGTCAACCTTTTTCGGCAGCGGGGCACGGTGGGTCTGGTTCTGCGCCACGTCCCTTACCCGGAGTTCGACTTCGAGGACCTGAATCTGCCCCCGGCCGTTAAGATGCTCTCGGAAAGGCGCCGCGGGCTGGTTCTCGTGACGGGCACGACCGGCTCGGGGAAATCGACCACACTGGCCGCGATGATGAACCACATCAACCAGACGCGGCGCTGCCACATAATGACCGTCGAGGACCCCATCGAGTTCATCCACTCCGACGCCCGGTCGATCGTCTGCCAGCGCGAAATCGGCATCGACACCAAGAGTTTCGGCGACAGTCTGCGGCACGTCCTGCGCCAAAGCCCGGACGTGATCCTGATCGGCGAGATGCGCGACCTGGAAACCATCGGCACCGCGGTCGCCGCCGCGGAAACGGGCCACCTCGTCTTCAGCACCCTTCACACGACCGATGCGGTCCAGACAATCGAGCGCATCATCAACTACTTTCCCCTCGAGGGCCGGGACCAGATTCGAATGGAGCTGGCGCTGACGCTGCAGGGCGTCGTCTCGCAACGGCTTTTGCCGAAAGCCGAGGGCAAGGGACGCATTCCCGCGACCGAGATCATGATCGTCACGGCGACGATCAAGAAACTGCTTTACGAGGGCAGGACTTTGGAGCTGCGCGAGTACATTGCCGACGGCGGCCACATCGGCATGATGACGTTCGACCAGTGTCTGCTGCGGCTCTATCACAACAAGCTGATCGCCTTGGAAGAAGCGATGGGCCACGCCACGAGCCCCGACGAATTCCGCCAGGCCGCCGAAGGAATCTCCAGCGGCGTGAAGGCGAAAAACATCGCCGCGTATTGACGCGCCTCGCCGCAACGGCCGGCCTTCAGGTTCGCTCGGAAGGAACCTGGCATCACGCCTCATTCAAGACACTCCCGGGGTGCGCGCTCGCACGGAGCCCCTCCGCCAGAGCATCGGTCGGGTTTCACGCTCGTGGAGGCGGTCGTGGCCGTCGGCCTGATGGCGTTGGTTCTGGTGCCGTCACTGTTGACCATCCAATGGGTCCGCCTGCAGTCCCGCAACGTCTCGCTGGAAATGGTCGCCCAGAACGTCGCCGTGGCGCTCATGGAGATGGTTAAGCGCAGTGGATACAACGAGATCGCGTACGGGCAGCCCCTGCCTGACGTGCTGGATACGACTGGAACCAACCCCCTCCTGGATTTCCCCCGGACTTCGATGACGGGAAGCGCCGTGCTGACAACCCTCCCGGCCGGAACGGCGGGGGACGCAACCGATCCGAGTCAGTACCGGTACACGAGCGGCCTGACTCCCTCGTCGCAGATCTCCTCCGACGCGAACTACATGAGGTTCAGCGCCGATCAAGTGGCTGCGCTGAATGGGTACGCCGATGCGGCCGCCGCGGCCGGCGCCGGGGCGAAACTGCTGGATCCCCAGCTGGCATGGGGCGTTTACATCCAGGATCACACAACCCCCGCGATGACCTACCCCGTCAAACTGGTTGTTATCGTGGTGAAGTGGAAAGGCAACTGGGGTAAGCGAGCGCGTTTCACGGTTCTTCGCACCCTTGTTTCACAAAGGACTACGAGGATATAGTCGTGCATCACGCGAGTCCTTCACCAGCGCTTTCCCCTCTCGCGCTTCGCTCTTGCCCGCGGCGCCGGGGATTCAGCCTCGTCGAGGTTGTGGTCGCAACGGCCATCTCCAGCGTGGCCATGATCGCGTTGGCCTCGGTCGTAGTGCTCTGCACCCGGTTCCTGAAAGAGGGGTTCTGGGAGAACCGCCTGCGGTCCCAAGCCGCGGGATTCGTGGAAGAGTGCAAACAGGCTCTAACCTTCGCCTATCGCAATGACGCGATTATCCAGGCCAACCGCCCGACGATCAACGCCGGCAAGAACTCCGTTGCCTTCACGACCCCGGATGACGGCGGCGCGCCCGGCCTGGTCGATCGATACGTCCTCGGCCGGACGGGGAGCGGCGGAACCGGCGACAGGGTCGAGTTGATCAAGAACGGATCGGTGATCGCCTCCCTTGGCAACGTGGCGGACTTCAACGTCGAGAACCACGAAGGGGTCCTTGCTTTCGTCCTAACCGTGGACTACAGTTTCGTGGCGGGCAACCGCGAGACGCGCAAGCAGTTCACGATAACCGGCCGGGCGCTGCCCAGAAACATGGGGCAGATGAGCTTCTAGACTCTTCCCCTCTGCGGGAATTCCGGGCCCCCGGAAAGGAGGGCGCCCAGAGTGTTTGCGAACACGCGCGCCCGCCACGAACGCGGCTCCCTCGTTGTCGTGGTGATGTTCTTCACCGCGGCCATCTTGCTGGTTCTCCTGCCCATGTTGGGATTTCTCTACCACATGCAGGTCGTGACCTTGCGCCGACGCGCTGGAGAGATGGCGTTTTACGCCGCCGAGAGCGGGATTGCGCGCGCCCTGTCTTTCATCCAAGCCCAACCGCAGGGAATCCACAACAGCATGTTCGATGTTCCCAAAGCCGGCGCGCTCTACCCGTTCGGAAATCACGCCAACGGCCAGGAAGTGGACGTCAACCGTACGGACGCCGACTTGGCAAACGTCGATGACTTCGCCTCGTACAAGGTCAAGATCTACACGGACACGCTCGGAGGAACGAAGCGTTACTACGTCGAGTCGACGGGACGCAGCACTCTGGCGCCGCAGAACCTGTTCCGCCGGGTGACGGTGGAGATCCTCCCCACGCCGTTCTCGCAGTATTCCTTCTTCAACACCGCTTCCCTGAGCGCCATGGACGGCAGGCCGCGCTGGCTGGGCGCGGGCGAACAGTTCTGGGGACCC
>DATKZW010000445.1:0-12106 GCA_035527775.1 Sumerlaeia bacterium
GCCACGGATGTGGGCGGCAACGCCGAGGCCGTCGAGCACGGAAGGAGCGGCCTGATCGTCCCCCCCCGCGACGAACGCGCCCTGCTCAGCGCTGTCTTGCAGCTGGTCGACGACCCCATGGCTCGCGAGAATATCGGAAGACGCGCCGCGGAGCGGGCGAAAGACTTCAGTCTCGAGAAGATGGTTGAAGAGGTCGAGAGTCTCTATCTTCGTCTGGCCGCGGAGGCGGGGCTGGTCTGAGAGCGTGTGTGAAAAGCTCGGCCTCGGGCGCTTCGTCCGTGCCGAGGCAGCTCGAGCCCTGTTTCTTGGGGCGCCTTTCAAGATGACCGCTGGGAGCAAGCGCTGAAGGCGCGGAAGAACATAGGCCAGGGCAAAGCGAGCGGAGCGAGCGACGCCTTGGCCAATCTTCGACAGTTGCCGGCCGAAATGTTGTGGCGAGAACTTGGAATGGATCGCGTGCTTAAGAATCTTCTCGCCGAGCGCAAGTTCGGGTTTGACGTCGAGCGCGCGGTTTTCCTCACCGTGTTGCATCGGCTGTTCGATCCGGGCAGCGATCGCGCCGCGGAGAAGTGGAAGGAGCGCTGCGCGATCCGCGGCGCGGAGCGATTGGCCCTTCAGCATCTCTATCGCGCCATGGCGTGGTTGGGATCGCCTTTGCCGCGCGACGAGCAGCGGGGCGCGACGCCGTGGGCGATCTCGACGAGTTCGCCGAGATGGAGATCAGCGTGAAGGGCAAAGGCTACATCGTCCGCAACGAGACGAAAGGCGCGGTTGGCAAAGTCGCCAAAGCCTGCGGCGTGGCGCTGCCGCGCAAGCCCTTGTCGGTCGCGCCCCAAGAGCGGCTTCTCCGGCGATCTCGTAGCGGACGCGTAGCGGAAGCGAGACGCGCTCCGGCGATTCGCTCTCCTCGCGAGACTTGCATTTGGGCAGGGGGGCGGCGTAGACTTCGTGTGGCTGCAGGTTGCGACGGCCGAAGCGCCGGGCGGGCCGCGCGTCTCCGAGCGCGCGGAGCAAGGATTCCCACCCGCGGGCGGGACGCCCCCGCCGCCCAAGCAAGACCTCGGGGTCTCACGCGCCGGACCCATCGGAGGAGAAAGGAACTGGAAGGATGAGATTGGGAAGGTTCGGCCTCCTCGCCATGCTTGCCGTAGGCTTGGGCCTGATGGCCCTGCCCGTGGCCTGTGGCGACTCGCGGAAGAAGTCCGATGAAGAACCGACGAAACGACTTCTCGAGCGAGTGCCGCGGCGAACGCCGACGCCCGCTCCCGAGGCCGGAAAGGCGCCCACCCCGCTGCCCGGGAAACCGCCCGCCGCGACAGGTTCGCCCACACCTCGACCCTTCTTGCCGCGAGGGACGCCGCGACTTCTCCCCTCGCCGACACCCGCGCCCGACGTCGAGGCGACGCCGGAAGAGGCGCGGGAAACAGCGGACGCTTTGCCCGAGGACTTCCCGATCGACGTGCCTCTCTACGCAGGCGCGAAGCGGATCCTGTCCTTCAGGGATGAAGACTCAGACTCTTTTGTCGTCAATCTGGAATCCGAGGAAGACGTTCCGACCGTCGTTCGAAACCTCCAGCGCGATCTGCGGCGCGAAGGCTGGGAACGCGTTCGGGAAACGCGAACCGGCGACTCCGCCACCTTGCGCTACGAGAAGGGCAATCGGGTCGCCACGGTGAAGATCAACGGCCAGGGGGATACAACCGAGATCTCGCTCTTCATCCTCACCGAAGAAGAGTGACGCCTTTCGGCCGGCAGGTTCCGCCCCGACCGGCGCTCTGTAGAGACCCCTGAGCATTGCCACCCGGGGAACCCAGTCATCCTCCCCCGGCCTTTGTGGCATAGCCGCCCTCGGCTGTGGCCGCCCCATCCTCCCCTCCGTAGCACAGCCGCCCTCGGCTGCGGCCGCCGAAGAGTCCGAGGTCGCCGAAGCCTGAGCCGGAGGTTGCGGCTCCCTCTGAACATCCTCCCCCTCTCGAGAGTCCCATCAGATTCTGACTCACGCCGTTCCGTCGATGACGGCCCGCAGCGCTTCGACGTTCTGGAAGACGGCGTCTTCCTTGTCTTGCGGCTTCACCGACCGTCGCCGCGCGGAGCGCCGCAAGCGTTTCAGGTGGCGTTCGGCGCGAAAGACCTCGGATGCCGCGTCGTAGTCCGCGTCCGCGGGGAGGTGGGTTTGGCGTTCCATGTACAGAGTCAGAAGCCGGGCGCGCCACTCGGGGGCGTGTGGGGCAAGGAAGGCAAGCGCATCTTCCACGTCTTGCACGAAATTGCCGAATTGCAGCGATCCGTTGTCAAGGAGCGTTGCCGTGGCGTTGTCCGGGGCGATCATAACGTCGTCGGCCGCCAAGTGATGGTGAGCCAGATTGAAGGCCCCCGGTTCCTCCATTGCGTGAATCCGCTCCTCGAACCATCTGCCCCATCCCTCGAGTTCGGCCAGAGAAACGAAGGAGGCAAGCGGCGCCCTCTCGCCATTCTGCCCGTCGCCCACAGCCGCAGGTTCGCCCGCCGCAACGGGATCGGCGGACAATCCGCCCTGTTTCGCGATATCCCGGATCAGTCTGCCAACGTGTTTCCGCAGGTACTCGCGGTAGGAGCGCGGATTTCGGATTTGCATGGATCCCCGGCGAATCGGCCCCCAGTAGGGCGCGGTCTCACTGTGGATGGAAGCCACGGCGCGGACCACCGCCTCGGCCTGGGCCGGCGTCCGGTCGGTGTGGGCGTAAACCGCGCCCTCAATGAACTCCTCGATGCAAAATCCCTGCCCGAAACGGAGACGCGTCCGCCATCCCGTGTCCGTGGCAAGAAGGGATGGAACGGGGAGGGTTTTTCCCCGGCAGTAGTCCATCGCTGATGTATAGCGAAGCGACTTGGCGGGATCGCCAAACCCTCGCAGGACGACGCGCCGCCCGGAACGGAACGTCAAGATGGCCACCGTGCTCTTCTTGCCGAACTCCGGGAGATCGACCCGGGGAAAATCGCTTTCCCCGAGCAGGCGCGGCAAGCGCCGGCGGACAAAAGCTTGCGTCCCGCGTGGAAGAGCCTTGCCAGTCCGCACCGGGGTCCCGTCTGCACCGGCAGGTGGACCGGCGTCGGACGTTATAGGTTTGCGCTGCATCTCTGCCCAATCTCCCGGCGCCCGGCACGGAAGATTCCGTGTCGTCGCTTCCCCAGACGAGGTGCGCTTGGAATCACTCCCGACGGCGGATCTCGACCTCGACCCGGCGCCGTCCCCATTGCCGCGCCCGGCAGTGCGACCGGAAAAACGCGTCCAAGCGGTCCGGACCGCAGATGGCGCTTCCCCGGTCCTCGACGATTCCGCGGCCGTAACCCGGCGCGACGATTCTCGTCCCAAAGGGGTAGTAACGCGTGTCAGCCGCGATCGTGCCGCTTTGCGGCAACACGAGCCAGGGAAAGAGAGCGATGCGGACCGGAATCATCCAAGGACGGCGGATGCTGTCGGCGGAGAACAACCCCGGGTCGTATTGCCGGGGCTTGGTTCCACTGGCCGTCCGCCCCGAGTAAGGCTCTCCCTTGCGAGGACCTTCGCTTACGTAGCGGTCCCAGAAGTTCAACTTCAAGTACCGCCACCGGCCCCGCTCCCAACCGCAACACTCTCGGCACCCGCAGTAGGCGGTGACCTCCATCATGCGCCGTTCGGCCCGTGCGCATCCGGCGAGAAGGATCACGCCAAGAATCCATAGACGCGGGAAAAAGGCGCTGAGGGCCGAAACGCGCACACGGAAAGATAATGCGCGAGTCCAGAGAGATCAAGAGGATTGGGCGCGCGGGGCGCGTGAGGGCGCGCGGGGCGCGTGAGGAGCGAGGGGATAAGGCCCGGGGGCCGGGGGTCGGCGGTTCGCTGTTTCGCCCCTTTCTGAGAATTCTCTTGTCAGCCCGGCGCAAAACGTTGTATCGTTTGGTCGAATAGCGGAGAAGTCAAGGCCCGAGGCAAAACATCCGAACACTATCTTTCGTCTCGTCTGGGAGAGAGACCATGGCGCAGCTGAGAAGAACCATCGACGCGCGGAGACGGGCGGCGCGGCCCCGCGCCGGATCCCCTTGCGCGGGGCGTGAAGGAGGTCTGTGAGTTGAAGCGATTCCTCTACACTCTGTTCGCTTTGGCGGTCGTGCTCGCGCCGATCGGGTTCGGGATGTACTACTGGCAGGACTTGCACGAGTTCTTCGGTCAGCAGTTGGGGTACGAGTTGCTCGGGAACGCGGCCGCCGGCCTCCTCGTGGCCATCACGGCCGCGGTGACTTTGCTCCTGGGCCGTCGCCTCATTAACGCCTACGTGCCCGAGGTCAAGGCCTACCGCAGGCTGACGCCGCAGGAAAGACGCGAGCGAGCCGAGAAGGAGGCCGCTGCCGCGGTGCGCAAGGGCCGCCTCGGAACGGCCATGCTGGTCTACGAAGAGGCGGGCCTTCTGCACAAGGCCATGGAGATGGCCGAGAAGCTCGAAGACGTTCCCGCCCAAGCGCGAATCGCCACCGCTCTTCGCCACTACGCCGGGGCTCGCTGGCTGTACGTGCGGGCCAAGGACTTCGAGTCGGCGGGCCACATCTCCCTTTTGATGAACGAAGTCGAAGAGGCCCGGGAGTATTACGCCAAGGCGGCTGAGGCGGCTAAGGACAACCAAGCCACTGCCGCTGAGCAAGCCGCGCTCTGGGAGCGTGCGGGCGATTACAGGCGCGCCGCCGAACTGTACGAAGAGGGCGCCGAACTCGATCGAGCCGCCGAGTGCTACGAACTCCTTGGCGACAGGCGAAACACCGTGCGCTGCTCGGACCAAGGCAAGGCCATCGAAGCCTTCGAACGCAAGCAAGCGGGCCGGACCTTGGTCGAACAGGAACGCCTGAACGAGCAAGAGAAGATCGCCGCGGCCAACAAAGCGCCCAAACTCGAGGCGCTAGGCGACTTCTTTGGCGCCGGGATGCAGTACCGCATCGCCGGCAAGATGATGGAGGCGGGATTGGCGTTCGAACGGGCCGATGAATGGGAGCGGGCCGCGAACGCCTACCGGGAGGCCAGCCTGGACGACCGCGCGGAATTGGCCATGATGCACGTGCCGCCCAAGGAGCCGCCGGAAGACGAAACGGCCCAGGCGCTGGCGGCCCCCGACCCTCACCAGGCGGCGCGGACCGCCTTCAATCCCATCAGCCAGGCGCAAGCCATCCCGGTCTATCTCGCCGCAAGCGGAGTGACCGCCCTGAACCCAGAAGCCCATGAGGAGATGCTGCAGCAGGTGCGTCGGGGACGATTCCGCGAGGCCGCTCAGAAAGCGGCGGTAGCCAACAATTGGCCTCTAGCGGCCGCCTTTTTCGAGTGCTCCGGAGCCCTTGTCCAGGCCGCCGACACGTACCGCCAGATCGGACGCCTCGGGGAGGCGTCCGAGTGCCTGACCCGGGCGGGTCGCCCCCGCGAGGCGGCCCTGATGTCGCTCGCCGAGGGGCGTCACGACCGAGCCGTCGAATCGCTTCTCAGAGCGATTGAACAGAGCGACGCCCCCGAGGACGCCGGCTTGTTGCTGGCCGAGTTGCTGACGGACTGCAACAAGGTCGACGACGTGCTGGCTCTCTTGCGCCGCCGGGTCGCCCCCGGAGGACCGACTCCGCGAAACGCCAAGACTTTTTATCATTTCGCCCGCCTCATGGAGAACCGCAAGCATCCGGAAGCGGCTCTGGAGATTTACGAGGAAATGGCCGCGGCGGGCGCCGTCTCCGACGACATCGCCAACCGCATCGAAAGGCTGAAGCAGGAAGTCGCCGAGTTGCCGGAGGCGCCGGAATCGTCTGCGGAGAGCGCGACAACGCCCTTGGACAAGAAGCAGGCGGCGGTCATTGAGGAACTCGTGACCAGGGCGATCGAGGCGGCTCCCGAGCCCAAAGCGGGTCGCGCGATGGCGTTGCGCGCCGCCGGCGGAGAACGAACGTTCCAGTTCCTGGCCCCCGAGGACGAGGCGGGTTCCGCTTGGGAGGGCGCCACCGCCGCGGTGGATCTACCCCGGGCGAACCTGTCTTTGTTCGGCGCCCCGGAGAAGGAGGGTCTCACGGCCCTGGGCGACGAGGCCACCAGTCTTAGCGCCGTCGCCGGCGATGGAACGGCGGGCGTCGTGACCCGGACTCGCACGGGAGAAGATCCCTTCGGCGCCAGTCAGCGATATGAGCGCAAGCGCGAGATCGCGCGCGGCGGCATGGGAGTGGTCTACGAGGCGGTGGACACGGTGCTGCAACGCCCCGTGGCGCTCAAATTGATTCTCAGTCAGGCCGCCACCCAGCAGGGGCTCCAGCAGTTCCTCCTCGAGGCGCGCGCCATCGCTCAGCTGTCGCACCCCAACGTGGTCATGATTTACGACATCGGACTGATGGGCCTGAGGCATTACATCGCCATGGAGCTGGTCGCGGGGGGAAGTCTCAGTCAGCTGGTCCGCGAGGAGAAGCAGTTGTCCCTCGCCGAGTCGATGCGCATTTTCGTCGAAATGGCCCTCGGACTGCGAACGGCCCACGACGCCGGGATCGTGCATCGGGACATCAAGCCCAGCAACATCCTCCTGACCAAAGACCGCCAAGTCAAGATCGTGGACTTTGGACTCGCCAAGATCGCGCAGGACGGCGGAGGAACCGAGGGCGAGAAGACCATGTTCCGCAGCTCGGGAACCCCAGGCTACATGAGCCCGGAACAGATCCGAGGCGAGAAGCTTCTTCCCCGTTGCGACATCTACGCACTCGGGATCACGCTCTTCCACATGCTCGTGGGCAAGCCGCCCCACAAGGTCGCCAACATCACTAACGAGTTCGACATCGTGAAGTTCCAAGTGGACGGGGATCTGCCATCGTTGAAGATGCTGCGGCCGGAAGTGCCCAGCGCCGTGGACAAGATGTTTCGCTACTGCGTGGCCGCCAACCCCGAGGAGCGTTACCAATCGATCGGCGCCTTCCTGGGAACGGCGGAGAAGTGGCTTCTGGAGCTGACGGCGAAGGCGAAGGCAAAAGCGTGACGTCGGCCGCGCGTGCACCTCGACCGCCTTTTTCAGCAGCGTGGCGGCGTTCTCGCGAAGCTCCTTCGCGATCCCGTTGAGCGCCTCGACGATCTCGGCCATCTCCTGCAACGGACTCAGCCGCTCCGCGACGGCCAGGCTTTCCGCTTCCCCCCGTGAAACCTTTTTGGGATCGGCCTCTGGATGCGAAAAACCCGCCGGGGGTGCGGGCCCGGCGGGTTCCTTCAATACCGGTGGACTGATGGGACTAGCCTGGCGGGGAACCGCAAAGCATTCCCACCGCCGCACCCCTTTGCGGTTTCCCGCTAGGCTTCAGCCACCTCGCTGGTACACTGATATGTCATATTGGACCACCTCCTTTCTCAGCATGGAAGGCACTAAACAACGAATCCCCCCTCCCGCGCAACAAGAAAACGTCCACCTTGTCGGAGGGTCGGAGGGCTAAGGGCTTTCAGGCGCTCCTCATGGCGCTCTCGCCGCCGGTCCCGTTTGGCCCCCGACGGGCGGATCCGCCGGCCGAGTCGCTTTGTCTTCCTCTCTTGCCCTTGCCGAGGATTCCCAAGCGTCCTTGTACTCCGCGCGCAGCCTCTCGTGCTCCCGGAGGGTCGTTGAAAAGGCATGGTGTCCGTTGCCCTTGTAAACATAGTAGAGGCAATCGGACGAAGCAGGCCGGAAGGCCGCCTCGAGGGCGGCCCGGCCGGGATTGCAGATGGGGGCGGGCGGAAGGCCGGCGCACAGGTAGGTGTTGAACGGCGAATCGACCTGCAGGTCCTCCCGCGTCAGCGGGGCGTCCCATTTGTCCAAGGCATAGCGGACGGTGGCGCAGCTCTCCAGGCGCATCTTCCGGCGCAGGCGGTTGTGGTAGACGGCGGCGATGAGCGGCATCTCGGCCGGGTCAGCCGCTTCGCGCTCGACGATGGAAGCGAGGATGACCGACTCGAGACAGCTCAGGGGGTAGGCGTGGGGGCTGTTAAGGCCAGGTCTCAGCCCGAGCGCCGCAATCACTTCCTCGAAACGCGCGGCGAGCTGCCGGATGACGGCTTCCTCCGGACTCCTGTGGGGGGCCTGGGCGGACGCGTCCTCCCCGGCTGAGGAGTCCCTCCCGTCGTCGGCGGGGGGAAGGAAATACGTGTCGGGAAAAAGGAAACCATCGGCCTGAGGCGCGGGGATGCCAATCAACTGCGCAAAAGCCGGGTCGGAGCAAAGGGCGAGAAGACGTTCCGAATCGTCGATGACCCCCTTCTCCGCCAAACGTCTGGCCATTTGCCGAACGGTCCACCCTTCGGGAAGGGTCACGCGCACCGCGTGAACCGTGGGACCCTTGACCAGCGCCTCGAGGACTTCGACGGGAGGGGCGCCCCGAGTGAAGGCGTACTGGCCGGCCTGGAGCTTCCGCTCCACGCGCCGCCACAAGGCCAGGGCTACGGTAAGCGGCGCCGGCCCCGCAACCCCTGCCTCCTCGAGACGCCGCGCGATGGTCGGAAGGGAATCCCCCCGGCGAATCTCGACGGCGACGGGCGCCTCGCCTTCCCCCGGCGCACGGCGGTCCCGGTGCGCCCACCAGTGGAAGCCGGCAACGGCCGATACGGCGCCGAGGAGGAGCAGCAGAAAAAGGAGCCCCAAAGCCCGCAAGACGCGATCGAACGCGCGCCGGGCGGGACCGAGCCGGGGGAGGAGAGGGCCGTGAGAAGGTGCGGACGCGGGGCGCTCCGGTTCGGCCCCAACCGCGCCGGCCGAGACGGCGGCGTCCAAAGAGTCGTCGGGCATGGGCGGGCGGGCGCTCACGTTTCTCTCTCCGATGCGGTCGGCGGGGCCGATGCGGTCGGCGGGGCCGATGCGATCTCCCTGCTCAAGCATGGGGTCGGCCCCAACCGCGCCGGCCGAGCAAGAAAGACCCGGCCCCCACCCATGATGGGGCCCCATTCATGATGGGGCAAGGCCGGGTCAAATCAAGGAGTTTCTGTCCACCGCCGATTCATCGAGCGCCGCTCACTCGATCGTGATGGCCTCTGCGGGGCATTCCGACTCGCACGCCGCGCATTCCGTGCATTCTTCCGCGTCGATGGTCGGCACGGTATCTTCCGCGCCCGTGATGCACTCCACCGGGCAAACTTCCACGCATTCCTGGCACTTCGTGCACTTCTCGGGGTCAATGACTGCTGGCATGAGGTCTCCTCCCAATGGGTTCTGCGCCCGACGGATGGCTCTCCGCCAGACCGCGACGCTGGGATTGTCCCAATACCTCCGCACCGAATCAACTGAAAAAACCGGCCCAGACTTATCGGAAAACATTCCCGCTTGTCCGGCTCCCACATCGGTGGTACACTCCTGAGCCATGAGTCCGTCGGGGGGCGCTTCGGGAGTGCGGGCGGAGCGTTCGAGGATCGACTGATGAGTTCTCTGCCGCCAGATCTGATCGATGAGGTGGTGCGCCGCGTCCTGACAGTCGTGCAGCCGGACCGGATCATCCTCTTCGGTTCGGCCGCCACGAGCGAGATGACGCCGGATAGCGACGTGGATCTCCTGGTTCTCAGGAAGACGCCTGGGAATGTGCGCAAGGAGAGCGTGCAGATTCGCCGGGCTTTACGGGATCTCGGGCTCCCTTTCGACGTGATCGTCATGGACACAGAGCTCTTTCAGAGGACAAAGGAGATCATCGGTGGTCTGGCGCATCCGGCCAACGAATCCGGGAAAGTGATCTATGCCGCAGCCTGACGAAAACCTCCTTGCCGTAGTGAAGCAATGGCTGGACCGGGGAGAAGAGGACCTTGGTGTGGCCAAGGAACTCACGGAGGGGGGAAAGCCCTATTTCTCAGCCATTGGCTTCCATTGCCAACAGGCCGCTGAGAAGTTCCTGAAGGCTTTGCTCACTTACCGCCAGGTCCGGTTCCCCAGAACCCATGACATCGCCCGATTGCTCGACCTGGTTGCGACGGTGGACGAAGACCTTGCCGGGACCCTCGCCGACTGCGTGGAACTGACTCCGTTCGCCGTGGAAACGCGGTACCCGGCCACCGCCTCAGAAGTCACGTGGGGCGACATAAGGGCGCTCCTGGCCTTGGCGGAGGAGGCCAGGACAGGAACTCGCTCGCGTATCACGGGACTCCCGCGGGAGACCGGTTGAAATCGCCACGACGAAGTCCCCGCTGGGGATCTCAAAACCCAAGTGAAGATCGCCCTCGCCCAGATCAACGCCACCGTCGGCGCCATCCCGCGCAACGGCGACCTCGTCATCGAGACCCTCGAGCGGGCTCGCGCCGCCGGGGCCGATCTCGCCGTGTTTCCCGAACTCGCCCTGACCGGCTACCCGCCCCTCGATCTTCTGGACCGGCCCAGTTTCATCACCCGCAACCTCGAGGCGCTCGAGCGCGTCGCCGCCGCCACCGGGAACCTCCCGGCCGCCGTCGTCGGCTTCGTCCAGCGCGACCCGACCTGCGAAGGCAAAGGCCCGCCCAAGGCAGAGGAAGGCCCGCCCAAGGCAGGCAAAGGTCTTTACAATGCCGCGGCTCTATGCGCCGAGGGCAAGGTCCGGTCAATCCACTGCAAGACTCTCCTGCCCACCTACGACGTGTTCGACGAGGCGCGCTACTTCGACTCGGCCCGGGAGAACCGCGTCGCGGAATTCCAAGGAATGCGCCTTGGGATCTCGATCTGCGAAGACATTTGGAACGACGCTCTGTTCTGGGGCCGCTTGAGCGGCCATCGCCAATACGACGAAGACCCCATTGAGGGGCTGGTCGCCCAGGGATGCGACCTCCTGATCAACGTCGCCGCGTCGCCTTTCACCGAGGGCAAGCGGGCCGTCAAACGCGAAATGTTCGCCGCCGCGGCCCGCCGCCATCGTTTGCCGTTGCTTCACGTCAACCTCGTCGGCGGCAACGACAGCCTGATCTTCGACGGGTGGAGCAATGTCTTCGATCCTTCGGGGGAGATTGTCGCGCAGGCCCGCGATTTCGCCGAGTCGCTTCCGGTATGGGAGTGGCCGACGGGGTCGGTGGGGCCGACAGGGCCGGTGGACGCCGACGTGGAGGGCAAAGGACGCGCGAGAGACGCCGCGCCCCCCGGACCGTTTGAGGAAACCACGACGGAGGAGATTGCGTCGATCTGCGAAGCCCTCACCCTCGGTGTGGGCGACTACGTGAGGAAGACCGGATTCCAGTCGGCGGTGATCGGCTTGAGCGGCGGGATCGACTCGGCCGTCACCGCCGCCCTGGCCGTGCGCGCCCTCGGCGCGGATCGCGTGCTGGGCGTCTCGATGCCGTCCCAGTACTCGTCCCAGCACAGTCAGGACGACGCCCGCTCCCTCGCCGGGAATCTCGGGATCGCTTACAAAGTGATTCCCATCCGAGGGACCTACGACGCCTACCTCGAGACTCTCGGCCCGCACTTTGACGGCCGCCCCTTCGACATCGCCGAGGAAAACATCCAGGCCCGCATCCGCGGCAACATCCTCATGGCCCTCTCCAACAAACTGGGCCATCTGGTCCTGAGCACGGGGAACAAGTCCGAGATGGCCGTGGGATACTGCACGCTTTACGGCGACATGAGCGGCGGCCTCGCCGTGCTGAGCGACGTGCCGAAAACGATGGTCTACAAACTGGCCGAGTTCCTGAACCGCCGCGGGGAGGTCATCCCGGCCAGTACGATCGCCAAGGCGCCCTCGGCGGAGCTGCGGCCGGGTCAATTCGACCAAGACTCCCTGCCGCCTTACGAGGTCCTCGATCCCATCATCCGCGCCTTCGTCGAGGAAGGACTGTACTCGGATGAGATAACGGCCCGCGGCTTCGATCGCGGCGCCGTCGACCGGACGATCGGCCTGATCGAGCGCAACGAATACAAGCGCAGACAGGCGGCCATTGGCTTGAAGGTTACGCGCCGCGCCTTCGGATACGGTCGCCGCATGCCGGTGGCGCGGGGCAAGGACGCCCCCTGACGGGGCCCCGCAATGGTCGCCTCGACGGGCGTGTCTGCGCCGCCGGGCGGAGAGCGTTTCCCGGCCGGAGGTCTCCGACTCGATGGAATCTCTCGCGCAACCTGCACGAATCCTTGACGGATGACCGCGGGGTGAATAGAGTAGGGCCTGCGGGGGGCGGCCGGAAGCCGGCGCCCCT
>DATKZW010000446.1:0-4325 GCA_035527775.1 Sumerlaeia bacterium
GCTCTGTACCAGGCCGTGCATCAGGAATGCCTGAATCTGCGGGAACGTTTCGATCGCATCTATCTGGCGGGCTTTTCGATGGGCGGAAGTCTCTCAACGATTCTCGCCTCCGAGGAGCCGGTCGACCGGCTTGTCCTCGTCTCTCCGTATTTCGGCGTCACGTTCGCCTGGCGCTACGTGCTTCCGCCCCACGTCTGGAACGCCCTTCTTGGCCGGTTCGTCCCCTACGTCATCCGGACCGACGCCTTCGTGAAACTCAATGACCGGACGCACTACGACAAGATCTTCATGTACCGAATCGTCCCCACGGCCGGAGTGCGGCAGCTCGAGGCCATCGGCAAAACGGCGCGGCGCGAGGAACTGCTGCAAAAGGTCGCGTGCCCCGTTCTGATCGTGCATTCCCGGGGGGACGAAGCCGCCTCGCCCAAGGCGGCCGCGGAGGCCTTTGAGAATCTCGGCTCCTCCGAGAAGGAGATTCTCTGGCTCAACGAATCGAACCACATCGTCCTGTGGGACTTCGAGCGGGAAGAGGCGAAAGACCGCATCGAGCGGTTCCTGACCGAACCCCGGCCGAGCAGATCGGAAAGACCTTGATCTGGTCCCGCTCCCGCGCAGAGACGGCCCAGAGGATCCGCGCACGAAGTCTTTCGTCATTGGCCTGGCCGCCGCCTCCGAGCTCCACTCCTGCATCTCTCCCCTCCGCCTACTCTGCTGTCTCGACATAGAGGAAACGATGGCAGGAATCGCACCGGACGATCGCGTCGGGCCGGCTGATCTCCTGCAAGCGGCGGGGCAGGATTCGCATGTGGCAGCCGCCGCAGTTCTCATCGACAATCGGCACGACATAGTTCTCGAGATGGTGCTCGCGGAGCCGTTCGTACTGGTGGAGGAGGTCTCGGTCCACTTGCTCGGCCATCTGCCGGCGCTTGGCCTGAAACTCCGCCAGCAGCGCGGACTTCTCCGCCTCCCGTTCCGCGAGTCGCTGCGATTCCTGCTCGCAGGCGGACCCCCTTGTTTCGAGGTTCCTCTCGAGATCCGCAAGTCGCTCGCTCAGGCGTTCCTCTTCCTCGACGTAGGCGAGACCTTGTTCGTCCGCCTCGGAGATCTTCCGCTCCGTTTCGGCCATCTCGTGAGTGAGCGCCTCGTACTCCTTCTGAGTCTTCACGCTGGCCTGCTGGGCGGCGAACCGTCTCAGCGCCTCGCGCCACTCGCGGACCTCCGCTTCGGTCTGCCGCACCCGCCGCTCCAGCCCCTTCATCGCCTCGCGCGCTTCCTCGATCTGTTTGCGCGCCCGCTCCACGTCACCTTCCCGCGTTCGGCGCAAACTCGGGTAGCGTTCCAGTTCCCGTTGGATTCTGTGGATCTCCGCGTCCGCCTCCTGAACCTGCAACAACGCCTTGAGTTTGGGATTCATCGCCTGGATTCCTTGTCAGGCCGACGCCGGCGGGTCGCGAGCGTCGCGCGTATGGGGAAGAGAGTGTAGGCAATCCGCCGCGAAAGTGCAATGGTCGAGTGCCGGCGGGAAGGGGAGGCCCGGATTCCCGGGGGGGCGGTAATGCTTGACACGGACGCCCGTCTTCCTCATGATGGAAACGTAGAGTCGCCGGCGTGGCAGAGGTGTCTGGAGGGCCCGTTCGAGACGAAGGGAGAAAGCGCCATGGGATCCAAACCGGCCTACCGCGTGTTGGTGGTGGACGATGACGCGGACATTCGTCTGGTCATCGAAAGCGTTCTCGAGAACGCCTACGAGGTCGTCCACGCCCATGACGGCCTCGACGCGCTCGAGAAGATCGAGAACGTCGAGCCCGACCTGATCATCATGGACATCGTGATGCCGCTCATGGACGGGTTGGAGGCCTGCAAAGCCATCCGTCGCATCCCGCGATTCTCCCGCACACAGGTCCTGTTTCTCTCAGGGCACAACACGTCCGAGAATATCAAGGGAAGTTACGAGAGCGGCGGCAATATCTTTCTGGTCAAGCCCATTGAGCCGGAACGCCTTCGCAAGAACGTGGACGTCTGCTTCCAGACGGCGGGGGTCCCTCCCCGGCCGAAGAAAATGTCGTTCCACCAACTCCGGATCATCACCAAAGGCGGCGATCAAGACGCCACACCGGCCGCGGCCGGCCAACCCTCCCGCGGCGCCGCGCCGACGCAGACGACGCGCCCCTCGACCCGAGCGATTCCGCCTGCGCGGCCTCCCGCTCCAAGGCCTCGGACCTCATTCGCCCAGAAACCGCGCGTTCTCGTGGTGGAGGACAGTGAGGACATCGCCGAGGTCATCAGTCTGGGCTTGTCTGATTCTTTCGAGGTGATCATCGCCCACGACGGGCTCGAAGCCGCCGAGAAGGTCGCTCGATTTCAGCCCGACATTCTTGTCATCGACGTCATGCTCCCGAAAATGAGCGGCTACCAACTGTGCCAATCCGTGCGCGCCAACCCCAGCTTCGTCGATGCTCCCATCATTTTCGTCACGGCAAAAGCCTCCCCCAAGGATCGCGAGCACGCCATGCGGCTGGGGGCGAGCGCGTTCCTGCCCAAACCCTTCGAGATAGACGAACTCGTGCGGCTCTGCCTGGGCTTCACGGGCCAACCCAGCTTCAGAATCCGCCGGAAGATTCTCTCTCTTCCTGAGATCCGGGCCATCGAGCGCGAGGAGAAGCGCGCCAAGGAGCAGCGCAGGGGCGCCTTCGACCGCCTCGGGAAACGCTCCACGTAGGTATGACCGCCCGCGGAACTCCGAGTCCCGGATCGCCTAAGATTCCCTTGTGGTTCCCGACGAGGGCCGCTACCCTTTGTGCACTGCGGAAGCGCTTGAGCCGGTTCCCGCGCTTTCGGGCAACCGCGGCAAACGCGCCCAGGCGATGCTCGTTGCTTAAGGAGACGAACGCCGTCCATGTCCGAGAGAACCCTTGTTTTGATCAAACCGGATGCCGTGAAGCGCGCCCTCGTGGGTCGGATTATCTCCCGTTTTGAGGCAAAGGGCTTCCGCATCGCCGGCATGAAGATGTTGCGATTCGATGCGGCTCTCTCCCGGCGCCACTATGCCGACCACATCGAGAAGCCTTTTTATCCCCCTCTGGAGACTTTCATCACTTCAGGCCCATGTATCGCTCTCGTTCTCGAGGGAAGCGACGTCATCGCCGTCGCGCGCTCCATGATCGGGGCAACGAGCCATCTCGAGGCGGCTCCTGGCACGATTCGGGGCGATTTCGCCCTCTCGACCCGGGAGAATCTGGTTCACGGTTCCGACGGTCCAGCCTCCGCCGAACGAGAAATACCTCTTTTCTTCTCCGATGAGGATCTCTTCTGATTGGGATTTGCGGCGGAACATAGACCGCTCGTCTCTTGGGAAAGGAAACGGGAGAATCAGCTGCCCACCATGGAAACGCCGGAGATCTGAGAGGCTTGCATAATGCTCGCGGGAAAGAGAATCGTCGCCGTTATGCCGGCGTACAATGCGGCGCGGACGTTGGTGAAAACGTATGAGGAAATCATGGCGCAAGGGGTGGTGGACCATGTGATAGTGGTCGACGACGCCAGCCAGGACGAGACCGCGGCCATCGCGCGACAGCTGGCGCATGCAACGGTCCGCAGGCACGCGGTGAATCGCGGCTATGGGGCGAATCAGAAGAGCTGTTACCGGATGGCCATCGAGGCGGGGGCTGACATCATCGTGATGGTTCATCCGGACTACCAGTACATTGTTTCTCAGGAACTCCCGCCATGGGGTGCGCGACATGAACAGACCTGACCGCAGCCGACGACGTTTTCTCAAGGCCTTGAGCTCGAGCGCGACGGCGCTGGGAATCTCCGGGGGAGGGGAGTGGGCGTTCGCCGAGACGTCGCGAAGAACCCGGCCGAACGTCTTGTTTCTTTTCACCGACGACCAACGGGCGGACACCGTCGGCGCGTTGGGCAACCCGCACATCCAGACGCCGAACCTGGACCGGCTCGTGGAATCGGGCTTCGTCTTCCGCAACGCCTACTGCATGGGCGGATTCAGCGCCGCCGTTTGCCTGCCAAGCCGGATGATGACGCTCCGCGGCCGTTCCTGGTTCTCCGTGAGAGACATGCCAAAGGACGCCCCGAACTTCCCGAAGTCGATGAACGCGGCCGGGTACGTGTCGTATCACCTCGGCAAGAGGGGCAACACCGATCAGGAATCGCACCAGTCCTTCGCGCACAACCACTATCTGGAGCCGAAAGATATCGACGTGCTCCGCGAGGGGCGTCCGGGGAGGCAGTTGGCCGACCGATCGATCCAGTTCCTGCGCGATTACATGCAGTCGGCGGAAGCGCGGGAAGGCAAGCCCTTCTTCATG
>DATKZW010000447.1:0-2373 GCA_035527775.1 Sumerlaeia bacterium
GCCGGGTCCTTGAGGTCGCCCGACATGCTCACGCCGGCCAGTATTCCCGTCACCGCCGGAAAGTAAATGGCGAAGACGATCCAGAACGAATGCCGCCCGGAGTCGGGGACGCCGGGGTGGAGCGGCGTGTATCCGGGAGTCAGATTGACCCGGAGGGTCTCCGGTGAGAAATGGACCGCGGCGCCTCCGAGGAGGGAGAGGATGGAGAGCCCCAAAACGACCGTAATAAGGTACTGGGTTCTGATGGCCCACCCCGCGCCGACAAAGGCGAGGATGAACAAGACCGCCGCCGTGACCGAGGTGAGGACGAGGAAGCGGGGGCCAAGTCCGGGAAACGTGTTCACCAGCGCCTCGGTGAAGCCCAAAATGTAGAAGGGCACGGACAGGGCCATGGCCAAGAACAGCGCGACGCCAATGGCGCCCCCGAACTCCGGCCCCAGAGAACGCGAGATCAGGAAGTACGCGCCGCCGCCTCGCACGCGCGTGTTCGTGCTGATGGCGGCGATAGAGAGGGCGGTCAGCAGCGTAATGGACTCCGCAACAAGGAGAATCGCCACGGCGCGGACCACGCCGGCCTGACCGATGACAAAGCCGGCGCGCATGAAGAGAATCACGCCGAGGATCGTCAAGATGCTCGGCGTGAAGACGCCGCCGAAGGCGCCGAAAAGATGGCGGCTGTTCCCGTCTTCGGATTCCAGAGCGCTGGCGCTTCCAGTCATCCGGCTTTCCCTTCGGGAGCCGCAGAGCAAGCCTTCAGTCGCTTGCCTCACGTCAAGGAAGAGTACAGGTTTCGGAGCGCGATCTGCGCAATCTGCGGATGACGTCCCTCTTCATTTCTGACGGGATCAACAAGACTTCCAGGATCCCCCGAGGCTGAACGCCTTCTGCGATCGTTTTCCCGTTCGTCTTGTGCACCGGCTACTTCCGCCGGAAAGTGCCCGAGCCGTCGTAGGACTCGGGCGTGCGCCAGTCGGGACGCCACCAGATGTGGGCGGCGCCGGGGCTTCGGCTGTCGGGGCCGTCGTGGTCCGAGACGGCGATGTTCAGGCGGAAAAACCGCCAGGGCTCTTTCTGCTTCTCGTTCAGGTACGCCGCCGGGATCGCGATCTCCGTGGCGTGGCCCTTGTCCGTCGTCAGCGTGACGGCCTCAACGCCTTCGGGAATAACGTCCCATCGGTACTTGCCCATCTGCTCGACCGTCTTCCCGGGGGTCAGCCCGAGGAAGAGGAAATCGTGGAGGTCCCCGCCGCCGTCGCACAACGACCGCCAGGGATCGGGCCGCGCGTCGAGCCGCACCTCGACGCCGTCCTCCTCCCAGGGATTCACCCCGGGCCGCGCGGAGACGTCGTCGTCGATCGCGTCGATGGCGATGTAGAGATACTCGTCGTCGTAGGCGGCGGCGAAGCGGAAGGAACTGTCCGAGGGCCCGTGCCAGGTTGAGGCGTCGAGCTTGATCATCGCCGGCTTGCGGCACACAAAGGGCAACTCGTCCCATTCGTCCAGGCGGCCGTCCACCGTGACGGGCGCTCTTCGCCGCTCGCAGTCGATTGTGGGGACGATACCGAGGCGCTTCGGTTCGTCGATTTGGACCGATGAACCGTCGGGGAAGAGCTGCGCCGAGGTCCAGGTCATGATGAGCGGCGGCGCTTCCCCCAGCGCTTCCGCGCGCCTGATCGAGCGCACCTCCAGATCGACGGTCTTGCTTCCCTTTGGCGGCAGAACCAGATCGACGCCCCCTGGCTGGGGCTCCAGAAAGTCGTTTCTCTCAAAAATGCCGCGCACGGCGATGGGCAGCGTCGAGTCGTTCGTCCAGCGCACCGGAAAACGTCGCGATCTTCCGCCGGTCGCGTCGATGAGGATCGGGCTTGACACGCTGGCCGTTCCCTCTGGAAGGGCGATGCTCTTTCCTTTCAGCGCGAGCAGCTGCCCTTCGCCTCCGGTCAGCGTCAGCCGAACCGTTTGTCCGTCCACCCGCCTCCGCGCGGCGGTTTCGAGAACGTCGATTCCCGTCACGGCGGGCGCGAACCGGATCTCCGCTTCGCGCTTGCCGACGGCGCCGAATTCCTTGCTCGCGCGCTTGTCCACCACCATGGCGACGGGGGTCTTGCCCGGCGCCGTGAGGATCCCTACGAGCAGGTCGTCGCTCATCGACTCGACCAGTTTCCCGGGCCTTGGCGGCTGGGCGCCCGCGGCGTCCCAGCCCGTGCTGAAGAGGCTCGCCGCGTGACGACCCATCACCTCCGGCCCCCACGCCGCGAGGCGCGCGTTCGCCTCGGACGCCGTCCACCAGGTCGGCCGTAGCGTCTCCTTCACTTCCTCCTCGGTCTGCGCTTCGCCGCCCGAGGTCCCTTGCGGGTCGCCCATCCCGCCTTT
>DATKZW010000448.1:0-7625 GCA_035527775.1 Sumerlaeia bacterium
CACGCGCGGGCGCGTCATCGTCGTCCAAGGGTGCGGAGGGGATCGCGACCCCGGCAAGCGGCCCAAAATGGGGGCCGCGGTGGGACAACTCGCGGACTACGGCATCATCACCAACGACAATCCTCGCACGGAGGACCCCGAGCGGATCGCCCGGGCAATGGAAGAAGGGATCCGCACGGTCGTGGATTCGAGTCGTTACGAGATCTGTCTGGACCGGCGGGAGGCGATCCGGCGGGCCATCGGCATGGCGCGCGCCGGCGACTCAGTCGTCATTGGCGGCAAAGGTCACGAGGACTACCAGGAGATCCAGGGGCGGCGCCGCCATTTCGACGATCGGGAAGTGGCGCTCGAGTTCTGCCGCGGTCTTAGTGGCGGCGACAAGGCGAGAGAGAACGAGAATCATGCGTCTGAGTCCTGAGGAGATCGCCCGCGCCACCGGTGGACAATGGCGCCCCATCGCGCCCGATGGGGACGTCGAGTCGATCTCGACCGATACGCGTTCGATGCGGCCGACCGGGTCGGTGCGGCCCGGCGATCTGTTCGTCGCCCTTCGGGGGGAGAACTTCGACGGGCACGACTTCCTCGACCGGGCCGCTGAGCGGGGGGCCATGGGGCTGGTCGTTAGTCGGCCCGTAGTGGGCGGGAAAGAGTCTGCCCGGAGGTCAGTTGTCCAGTGCGCCAGAGAAAGCGGTCTTCCCCCGTTGCTCGTAGTTCCCGATACGCTACGGGCCTTAGGGGACATTGCCATCGCGTGGCGGAGGAAATGCGGCGATCTTTCGGAAGACTCTCCAAGGGGAACGTGCCACCGGACGGCCATCGTGGGGAGCTGCGGCAAGACCACGACGAAAGAGATGCTGGCCGCGATCCTGCGCGAGCACGCCAGGGAGGATGGGACGGATCCGGTCCTCGCCACGCGCGGGAATCTCAATAACTTGATCGGCCTGCCTCTGACGTTGTTCGGCCTGCGGGACTCCCACCGCTGGGCCGTGCTCGAACTTGGGATGAATGAGCCGGGGGAATTGAAACGGCTGACCGAGATCGCCGATCCCCATCTTTTGCTGCTGCTCAACATCGGAAGGGCGCACGTCGGGAAATTTGGATCGCTCGAGGCGCTGCTCGACGCGAAAGCGGATGCGGTGCGCGCCCTTCGGTCCGATGTGCCGATCGTGTACGATTGCGGGTGCGGCAACACGTGCAAGATCGTTCAGGAGTGGGGCAAAGGCCGTGCCGCCATCTCATTTGGCGTGGAGCGGTTTGGCGCGGAAACCGCGCAGACGAGGAATCGCCCGCTCGACGCGGACGTCCGGGCGACTCGACCCCAAGCCGTTCTCCGCCAAGGGAAGGATGCATCGGCAATCGGCCCGAGCGCGTCCTTTGGCGGTTATCGTTTCATCTTGGAGTTCCGCGACGCCGAACCCCTTCCCGTCGAGATGCCTCTCTTCGGCCGCTACAACATCGAGAACGCGGCCGCGGCCGCGGCCGCGGCCCACACTCTCGGCGCTTCGCCCCAAGCGATCGTTCGCGCGATCGGCGCGTTCCGCGCCGCGCCCATGCGTTCGGAGATCCGCGAGATCGGCGGCGTGACGTTGGTGATCGACTGCTACAACGCAAACCCGGAGTCGATGAGCGCCGCATTGGATTCGCTCGAGGATCTGTCTGAAGGAGGCCGGAGGCGCGTTTTTCTGGCGCTGGGCGACATGCTGGAGTTAGGCGATTCGGCGGGCGCGTTCCATGCCGAGCTGGGCCGCCGGGCGGCTCGCATTGGGAACTCGCGGCTCTTCTCGATCGGCGATCTGGCGGCGGCGGCCGTCGATGCTTGGACCGGCCCCCCCGAAGGGGCGCGGCGCTTTGGCCGCAGGGAGGATCTTGCGGAGGCCCTGATCGGAGAGGTCGGTTCCGGCGATCTGGTTTTTTTCAAGGCCTCCCGCGGCGTTGGGCTGGAGACCGTGGTCGAGTTGCTCGAGGCCGGTCTTCGTCGAGCAGGCGCGCGCGCTGGGTCGTGAGGCCGGGTAAGAGGCGGGAGGCTTTCGACCTCCCCCGCGAGAATAGAACTCAGGAGGCCCACCTTTCGGATGTTCTACCTTTTGCTTGAGACCTGTTTCGGCGATCTGACAAAGGAGACGGCCCTCCGCGTCTTCGGCTACACGACGGTGCGGGCCGCATGCGCGATGGCTCTGGCTTTTTTGGTCAGTCTCCTGCTGGGACCGGCGTGCATCCGAAGGCTCGCCGCCTTGAAAGTGGGACAGCAGGTCCGCGAGTTCAGAACGTCCGAGACCGAACAGTTCAACATCCATCAGCACAAGGCGGGCACTCCCACCATGGGCGGTTTCCTCATCATCATCGCGACCCTCTTGCCCGTCCTCCTGTTCTGCAATCCCGCCAATTCCTACGTGTGGGCGGTGGCGGGCGTGATGCTCGGCGCGGGGCTTCTCGGGTTTGCCGACGATTTCTTGAAGGTGAGCCGCGGGAACCATCGCGGGGTGTCGGTCCTGGCCAAACTCACGGTGCAGGTCGCGCTCGGCGGTCTTCTTGGCGTCTTTCTCTACTTCACCCGTGACTCGGCGACGTACTATGCCCATCTGAAGGTCGCCGGCGCCGACCATCTTCTCGTTCCCTTTCTCAAGAATCTCTATCCCGACCTGGGACTTTGCATCATTCTGTGGGCGGCGTTCGTTCTCACCGCTACGTCCAACGCCGTAAATCTGACTGACGGGCTGGACGGCTTGGCCATCGGCACGGTCACGATCGCTTCGCTCCCGTACATTGCGATCGCCTACCTGGTCAGCCGGTCCGACTACGCCAAGTTCCTGTACGTTGCCCACGTGCCGCAGGCGGGGGACCTGGGCGTCTTCCTCTGCGCCCTCGTGGGAGCGGGGATGGGTTTTCTCTGGTTCAACAGCCATCCCGCCGAAGTCTTCATGGGAGACACGGGTTCCCTGTCGCTGGGCGCGGCGATCGGCGCCGTGGCGATCCTGTGCAAACAGGAACTGCTGCTCGTGCTGATCGGGGGGATCTTCGTGATTGAGGCGCTGTCGGTCGTGCTTCAGGTCGGCAGTTACAAATGGCGCGGCAAACGCGTCTTTCTCATGTCGCCGCTGCACAACCACTTCGTCAAGAAGGGGTGGCACGAGTCGAAGATCATCTCGCGATTCCTGATCGTGGCCACTTTGCTGGCCCTGGCGGGGCTGAGCACCCTCAAGCTGAGGTGAGAATCATGAACAACAGCTCCGGGATTCTCGACCACGAGCGCTTCCTGGTTTTCGGGGCGGCCCGCAGCGGGATGGCGGCGGCCCGCCTTCTTCGAGGGCGAGGGAAGCGCGTGGCCCTCTTTGACGAGGCCCCCCTGGAGAAATTGCGCGAAGCCAAGCGCGAGGCCGACGAGATCGGCGCGCCTCTTTTCCGCAAGACGGAGGAACTCGGTCCGCTCGACGCGTGGGAAGTCCTTGTGTTGAGTCCGGGGATCCCGACCAATCATCCGGTCGTGGCCTTGGCCGAAAGGGGCGGCTGCCTGGTGCGCTCGGAGATCGAGATCGGCTACCACGCTTGCCCCGCGCCGATCGTGGCAATCACGGGAACCAACGGGAAGACAACGGTGACGCATCTGACTGCCCACCTTCTCGAGCGGGCGGGGCGCCCTGTCTCTATGGCCGGCAACGTGGGCCGGCCCTTGTGCGACGCCGTTCTCGACCCGATTCTGCGCCGGAAGGATGCTTTGGTCGTCTGCGAAGTCAGCAGTTTTCAATTGGAGACGATCGAGCGGTTTGCTCCGCGAATCGCCTGCATGCTGAACATCAGCCCGGATCACCTGGACCGCCATTTCAACCTCGCCAACTACGTCGAAGCGAAATACCGCATCACGGAAAACCAGACCGCGAATGACGCGCTCGTGCTGAACGGGGACGACTGTGTCCTGCTCTCCTTCGCCGCGCGCACCTCGGCCTCGGTCTGGCTCTTCTCCATTAGCCGGCCCGTGGATCGCGGCGCTTTTCTCCGAGACGAAGCGATCTGCATCGCCGGAGCGGGAGGAGGCGGCAAAGGCGATCGAGCCGCTCGCGTCATGCTCCGGTCAGACGTTCCCCTGCCCGGTCTGCACAACGTCGAGAATGTTCTCGCCGCTCTGACGATCGGGGCGTCCGTGGGATTGGACCCCGCCGCAATGGCGGACGCGGTCCGTTCCTTCCGCGCCGTGCCGCACCGCATCGAGCTCGTGGGCGAGATCGACGGCGCGCGCTACTACAATGACTCGAAGGCAACGAATCTGGCTTCCTTGGGACGGGCGCTCGACAGCTTCGACGAGCCGATCGTTCTCATCGCGGGCGGACGCGACAAGGGCTCTCCGTGGGAAAGCCTGAACGATCGTGTGGCGCGCCGAGTGAAAGGCCTGATCTTGATCGGCGAGGCGGCGCCCATCGCGCGCGCCGCTTGGGGCGGCGTCGTGCCGCGGGTCGAGGACGCCCCTTCCATGGCGGAGGCGGTTGGCCGCGCCCGCGCCATGGCCGCGCCCGGCGACGTCGTCCTCCTTTCGCCCGCGTGCTCGAGCTTCGACATGTACCGCAATTACGAAGAGCGAGGAGACGATTTTCGCGAGATCGTGAGGCGACAGATCGGCAACGAGACGTGAACCGCGGTCTCGCTTGCGCGTGGAACCACCGGTAATGAAGCAGAGCCCCACAACCTTCAACATCCCCTTCCGCATCTTCCTATTGACCGCCCTTCTCGCGTCGGTGGGGCTCGTCATGGTCTACAGTTCCAGCGCGTCCTACGCGGCGAACCAGCGGCGCGTCCTGCTCATGAAGAAGATACGCGCTCAGTTGGTGGACCAGTCGCTGGCGGATAATCCGCGTTACAAGGCGGCGTCTCCCGAAGAGCGGAAGCGCATCCAGGCCGTCGCGCGAAAGCGCTCCACGCCGATGGCCAGGCATCTGGCGGCCGACGATCTCTCCGACGATCACGATTACCACCACTCGCGGTACGTGGCGCGCCAATTCCTCTGGATCTTCCTCGGGCTTCTGAGCATGTTCGCCGCTTACCGCTTTGACTATCACCGTCTAAAGGCCTGTGGTCCCCTTCTTTTGGGGATCGGTCTCGTTCTCCTTCTGCTCGTCTTCGTTCCAGGCGTTGGCAAGACGATCAACGAGGACCGGCGATGGATCGGGTTCGCCGGCTTCACTTTCCAGCCGTCGGAACTGGCCAAACTCGTTCTGGTGATCTACATGGCGCGGATGCTCACGGACCATCACGACCGAATCCGCAGTTTCATGCATGGCGTTGTCCCCGCCCTCCTGCTAACGAGCGTTTTCGTCCTCGCCGTCATCGTTGAGCCGGACGTCGGCGGGGCGGCGGTTTTGGCGGCCATCGTGTTCCTCATGTGGTTCATCAGCGGCATGCGCATCCTGCATCTGGCGGGACTGGGCGTTGCGACCATTCCCGCCTTCGTGTACGTTGTGCTCCGTTTTCCCGATCGCGTGGCTCGCGTGCTGGCGTTCGTGAATCCCACGCCCGAGGCCTTGCAGGGGCCGCTCTATCAGCTCAAGCAGTCGCTCATCGCCATCGGGACGGGGGGCCTGACGGGCGTGGGTTTGGGCAACAGTATGCAGAAGCACTTCCTTTTCGAGCAATTCACGGATTTCATCTTCGCCGTCATCGCCGAGGAGATGGGCCTTGTGGGGGCGGTTCTCATCGTTCTCTGTTACTTTCTGCTGATCTGGGAGGGATGGCGGGTCGCCTTGCGGGCGCCGGACTTCTACGCCGCGCTTCTGGCGTCGGGCATTACGCTCATGCTGAGCATCAACGTCATCGTGAACTTGATGGTCGTTCTTGGGCTGGCGCCAACAAAAGGCCTGGCGTTGCCTCTGCTGAGCTACGGCGGCTCGAACGCGCTTGTTACGATGACTTCCATGGGCGTCTTGATGAACATCGGCAGGTACATCGAGCGGCAGAAGGCCCTTTCCCCGGCCAAGGCGCGCCGCCCCTTCTTCAAGCGCCCAAGGGCGGCAAAGCAGGATGTGCGGTCTGTGTTGCCTCAGTCGCGGCCCCGCAGGTTCCAGCGACCGGAGGCATGAAGAGAAGCGAAACGAGAAGAGGGGCCGGCTCAAAGAGACGGCGATCTCGTCAGGGTTCCGGACAGGAGTTGACCGATGAAAAGGTCATCGCGAGAGTCCTTCAGGGTTGCCGTGGCGGCGGGGGGCACCGGCGGGCACATCATGCCCGCGCTGGCTCTCGCCGAGGCCCTGCAAAACATCGGCCACCCGGTCGAGACCGATTTTATCTGCGGCAATCGCCCCGTCGAACGGGAGATCTACGCCCAGGCCGGCGTCAGCCCCCGGATTTTTCCGGTGGGCGCCATAACCGCGAAGGGCGCGATCCCTCGCACTTGGCAGGCCGTGGGACTTGGATACAGTTTCGTCCGCTCTCTCCTCATGATGCGGCGCTACGACGTCGTAGTCGGAATGGGCGGCTACATCACGGGACCCGTTCTGAGCGCGGCGTTGATGTGCCGCGTGCCGATCGTGCTCCACGACTCGAACACGGTCTTGGGACGGGTGAACCGCATCATGGCGCCCAAAGCCAAAGTCATTGCATGCGGCATGCCCCTCATCGATGCGCCCAAAGAGGTGGATCCGGCCAGAATCGTGGAGACCGGCACCCCGGTCCGCCTGTCGATCTCGAAGGGAGACCGCGTCGAGGCGGCCGCCGCCATGTACCTGCAGCCCGGCGCTTTCACGCTCTTCATCTGCGGAGGAAGTCAAGGCGCCGGGAAACCCAACGCCCTCGCGGCCGAAGCGATCGGGCGCCTGGCGCATCTTTGGCCCAGGAGCAGGCCCTTGCAGGTGATATGGGCCACGGGGCCCAGGAACGTGGAAACCGTTCGCGCCGCGCTCCAAAACCAGCCCATCCGGGGCCAGCTTTTCATCGCGCCCACGATCGAGCGCATGGATCACGCCTACGCCATGGCCGATCTCGTCATCTCGCGGGCGGGCGGCAGCACTTTGGCTGAAATCATGATGTGCGGTTTGCCCTCCATCCTTTTCCCATTGCCCCACGCCGTCGGACGTCACCAGCACCACAACGCCCGCGTGCTCGAGCGACACAGTGCAGCCGTTATTCTGGACGAAATCAAGATCTCGGGCGACGACCTGGCGCGCCAGATCATGGGGCTGGCCTTGAATCCCGAGCGCTTAGCCGCCATGGGCGCGAGCGCTCGACGCCTGGCCTGTCCCGACGCGGCGCGCGATCTGGCGCGAATCGTCGTCGAGACCGCCATTGCGGCGCCGCCGGCCGCTCGAGCCTGACCCCATTTGCGAGGTCTTGCGTTTCCCCTTTCAACCATGTTTGCGAAGACTCCCAGACCTCAGAAAAAGTACTCTTCCCCCGCCAGGCGGAAACGTTTCGCGCGGCGGGTGGCCGGCTTCTTCGTGCGGGTCGTCTTGGCCGCGGCCCTTCTGTGCGTCCTTGGCCTGATCGTCGTGCTGGGATGGCGTCTGTACGGATTCCTGTACCGGTCGGACTATTTCCTTCTCCGTGAAACCCAGGTGGCCTTCGCCGAGGGAAGCGAAACGGGGGCTGAAGCTTCCATTGAGCGCCAGATCCGCAACAAACTGCGGCGCGACGGGCTCGGCGAGGGC
>DATKZW010000449.1:0-11286 GCA_035527775.1 Sumerlaeia bacterium
ACGCTCGATTCGAACCGTGTCTTTCCCCTCGATCACGGCCCGGCATCCGTGAATGCCGGAGGGGCCTATGTCTAGGGCAATGTACGCGTGCGTCCTCATAGGTTGTCATCCTCTTCGTAGGCCGGGACCGCGTCCCATCTCTTGCTTTCTCCGTCGCCGGATCGCGCGGCGTCGCCTCGCGCCTCGCTCTTCCGTTTCAGTACTCCTGC
Organism: Sumerlaeia bacterium; assembly: GCA_035527775.1. GTDB lineage: Bacteria > Sumerlaeota > Sumerlaeia > UBA8349 > UBA8349 > DATKZW01. Next base: position 210 of record DATKZW010000449.1, read on the forward strand.
CAGTAGAGCGCTCGCACCTTGTCCCCACTCCGATCCAGGACGGCCTCTGCCGTTCGCTGCGCCGTGAGGCCCTCGATCCTCGCCACGGACTTGGCGCGGAACTGGTACGAACGGACCGTGATGAGGCTTGAGAGAGGAATGAATATCGATTCGTTCATTCCCGGCGCGTCGAGCCACTCAGCGATGTTCTTGAACGCTTTCGACGGATTTTGACGATAGGCGATGGTGGCGCGCGCCAGTTCCTTCGTCACGCCGGGAAGGGCGACAAGAACCTCTTCCGGGGCGGTGTTTATGTTGATGCGCCCGTCCGTCATCTCGCTTTCGCCGATCTTGCAGTAATCGATGATCTGCTTAAGGCGGACGGGGCCTATGATTTTCTTCCCCGCGGGCTGCGCCTGTCCCGGGTCGGGGCTGCCCTGTTCCCCACCGCGCTTCCCGTCTCGGTTTGCCTCCTTGCCCGCAGCGGTCGCCGATTCGCTCCCCGTCTGGGAGGCGTTCCCTTTGCCGTCCGTATCGCTCTGTGCCGAGGCGCTCCCGTCGCTTCCTCCTGAATCGGACTTCTCGTCTGTCTTTGTCCCGGCCTGGTTGTTCCCCTGTTCCTGGGAGTCGCTCCCCTGTTGCGGGCCGGTCCCTTGTTGCCCGCCATCGGGCGGGCGCTGGCCCTCGCCCTGCTGGCCGCCTTGCTGTTGCGGCGGCGCCTCGGTAACGTTAAGGAGGTCCCCGAGATGCTCGAATTCCTTGCCCTTGCGGAAGGCGACGATCGCCTTCGCCTCGACGTCCGTGAGATCCGGGATCGCCTTTCTCAGCGTTTCTTCGTCAGCCGCGTTGATGTCCACCCGGTCCTTGCCGTCGGCGGTCACGTTCTTGTCGGAAGAGTAGATCGTGACGAAAGGCAGAAGACCGCGATCGAGAACGCCGTCCTGATTGTCCCGCGGGGGCGAAGCGTCGCCGTCGTCTTCGCCGGGGTCGAGAAGACCGTTGCCGTTCAAGTCCTCGCCGAACAGAACGGACGGATCGAAGCCCTTGACCAGGAGTATCTCGTTGATCGTGGAGAGCTTCTCGTTCTTGCAACCGTAGGGTCTGGGAAGGGCTTCGTAGTACTCGTTTTCAGCGCCGTTCAACTTGGGCTCGGAATCCTGATCCTGCCAGTCCTCCAGAGCGTCGACGAGCGCTTCGTCCATTCCTTCGAGGCGCAGAAGCATGTCGCGCGTCGCCGTGCGGAGGTTCAGCTTTGCCGCTTCGTCTTCGAGGCCGTAGGCGATCGTTTCGTTCTCTCCGAGAGCGTCGCGAACGAGGTCGAACCGTCCGGCGCCGATCGGCGCCTCCCGGAACTCCTTTTCGTTGTCCGCCCAGGACTCGGAGGGATGGTCGGCCGGCCCCTGATCCTGCTTGATCTCGGCAATGGCGCGCTCGGTCCCCGCGAAGGCGATGTTCTGCAGGACGTTCGTGGCGGCGTAATTCGACGCGATGCGCAAATGCGTCCTTGCGAGGAAGGCGAAGTTGAGCAGGACGATGGAAAGAACGACCGTCGCCCAGAGCGCCACGATCAGCGTGGCGCCGCGGAGACCTTCCGCGCGTCGGAGAGCCGTGACGTTCGTGCGAGAATGCATCGCGCCAATCTGGACGGGCAAACCCCCGCTTTCCCTTTCTACTGCGTGTTCAAGACGATCAGCTTCGAGAAAACGACGTCGTTGGCGATTTCGTCGGGATCGGAGAACGTGAGCGTCACTTCGACCGCCCTCGGCAGGCTTGTCTCCAGGGTCCACTCGTCCGCCCAATCGAATTCCCCGAGGTACTCAATCTCAAAGCCCACGACGCCCGGCGCCAGTTCCGCCAATTCCCCATCTTCCTCGTTTTCGCCCTCCAGAAGACTGTACCCCCCGGTCGGCAAGGTTCGCTTGCGCACCATCAAGGCGGGGAGGTCCCCCTCCGTCCCGGGCTCGAGAAAGAACTCCAACTCGCAGAGGTCCAGTCGATTCCTTCGGCCGCGCGTGGGTCGGTCTCCGCCTGACACGAAGAGCAGGCTGTCCGCTTCGAGCGCGCCGTCCTCGCCGCCGTCGAGGTCGTCTTCTCCCTCGAAGACGATGTTGGCGTCCTCGTCGGGCGGCAGGGCCGAACGCAGGCGCTGCTCCATGAAAGCGAGGGCCACGCGCGCGTGCTGGTAGTGTTGGGTGACGATGCGGCTTTTCTCCCACGATCCGCTGGCCGCCAAGTACGCGGCGTAAGCCGACCCCACGATGAGGGACGAAATCAGCATCCCGACCATCAACTCCACGAGCGTGAAACCGGATTCTCCGGATCTGCGCATCCGCATCTATCTTTCCGCGAGGTAAGTCTCGATCGTGTGGTTCTTCCTCGCCAGTCCGTCAGACCACGAAACCACGACCTTGATCTTGAAAAGCCCTTCGACATCCGTCTCCTCCATCTCGTACTCCCACTCGAACCCAAGGTCATGCCCCTCGAACGCCCCGTTCATGGTCTCCTCTTGGAAGTCTCCGCTGTAGCGCACCTCCTCGAGGATGTTCTGGCAAAGGATGACGGCGCGCGTGGTGTCCTCGGCCAACTTTTCCGCCCGGATCTGGACGGCGATCCCTTCGATGATGCTGACGAGGGCCACGCTGAATATCGTGAGGGCGAGAAGGACCTCCAGCAGCGAGAACGCCCTCTGCGACACCCCCCGCGCGGAGACGACGGACGCCCGCCCGCGAAGGCGAAGAACCACACCCGAGAAAGAGACAAAGGTGTCGCGATGCCGCATCTCCGATCTTACCTGTCCTCGTCCGCCGGTTCGGGCCTTTCCCCTCGCCGGCCTTCTTTTTCCCTGGATTTCTCCCTGTCTTCCTTCTTCGCTTTGTCCTCGGAAGACGCCTCCTCGATGACGCGCACGCCTCCCGTGAGGCCCGAGACCAGGATTGAGAAGCGCTCATCTTGCTCGTTGGCCAGGACCACGACCGCTTCGCTGGCCGTGCCGTCGGTCCGGAATTCGATGTAATCGCCGTCCCTTTCTTCTCCCTCTTCCAGGTCCTCCTCGTCCGCTTCGCGAATGACCACGTCGCGGATTGCGACGACGTCCTGGAGCCGGTAGGCGGCATAGCCCGACGCCCGATACGGATAGAAAACGCCCGGTTCCTGCGCGGGATCTTTCTCGAAAGAGATCCAGCACCGGTTCTCCCCGGGATCCAGATTCAGGCGGAAGGTCGTGGATTCGAACGCCGCCATGCTGTGACAGAAACTCATCATGTCCTGCAAGTGACGGACCGAATCCTTCAGCCTGAGGCGGTCCGTATTCCTCAGAAAAACGGGCGCCACACTGGCGCTCAACACGGTGATGATCGTGATCACCACGAGGAGTTCGATCAGCGTGAACGCGCTGCGCCTTCTCTGCTTCATCCCGCATCCTTCCACCGACCGAAGGTCGGCTTCATCCTTCCCTATTCCAGTTCCTCGTCCTCTTCCGACCAGTTGCCGATGTCCTTGTCGTACTGCCCCTCGCCCCCTTCCTGGCCATCGGCGCCGTAGGACACCAAGTCGAAGCCTTCCGGATTGTAGTAGCCGGGATAGATGTACGCGTAGGGATTGCCCCAAGGGTCTTTCTCGATTCGCTTGACATACTTGCCTCTCCAGCGGTCGGCGTCGTCGGAGTCGGGTTTCCGGACAAGAGCGCGCAGGCCTTCCTCTTCGTCGGGGTAGCGCAGCATGTCGAGCCGGAACTGTTCGAGCGCGGTCTCGTAGGTGCTGATGTCGGCCTTCGACCGCGCGACGCGGGCCTCGTCGGGTTTGCTGGTGACGGTCAACATGACGGACGTTGCCAGAATGGTCAGGATCACGACCACCACCAGGATTTCAATCAGCGTAAAACCCCGTCTCGAGCGTTTTCTCATTTCGGTTTCTACCTCCGGCGCCAGTGATCGGACAGGAAAAGCCTTCCGCCAAGGACTTCGTGCCTGAATCGCGTGTCGCGTTATCCTTTGCGCCGCCGCCGCCCGATGGGGCCCGGGGGCGCTTTCCTACAGTAGGGTGTTGATCTGGAAAATCGGCAGCAGCATGGCGACGGCGATGAAGCCGACGACGGCGGCCACCATCAGGATCATCAGCGGCGCGAGCAGGTTGATGGCCACCCTCACGGCGTTGCGCGTCTCCATCTCGTAAACGTCGGCGATCCTGAAAAGCATGTCGTCGAGATGGCCCGACTCCTCCCCCGACGAAATCATGAAGCGCACCATGTCGGGGAAGAGGGCCTCGTTCTCCAGTCCTCGCGCCATGCTGTCACCCCTGCGAACGCACGCCTGCATCCGGTCGATCGCTTGGGTCATGGTGTTGCTGCTCATGATGTGCTTGACCACATCAAGCGCCTCCATGAGCGGCACTCCGCCGCGAACGAGCGCGCCGAGGGAACGCGAGAAGCGGCCGATGGCCGTCCGCCGGATCAGATTCCCCAGGACGGGAATCCGCAGGCGCGCCCGATCGTACGCGGCGGCCCCGCGCTCGGTGCGGAGCCAGTAGGTCGTCCCCACGCCTCCCGCCAGGAGGGCGAGAAGACAGAGCCAGCCGTGCCGCTGCGCGAAGGAACTCATCGCGAGGAGCATGACGGTTGGGACGGGCAGGCTCGCGCGCATTCCGGAGAAAAGGGCTTCGAGCTTCGGCACGATGGCCGTCATCAGGAAGACCACGACCGCCGCGGCCAGTGCGAGGACGAGACACGGGTAAGCGAGGGCGGTCTTCACCTCGCCTCGGATTTCGCGGTCGCGCTCGGTGAAATCCGCCAACTGCTCAAGAACCAATGGGAGGATCCCGCCCGTCTCTCCGACGCGCACCATGCTGATGGTCATTTGGGAGAAGATCCGGGGATGCTTCGAGAGCGCGTGCGAAAGGCCCTGGCCTTGCTGCACGTCCTCCTTGACATCGCCCATCGCGTGGCGGAGAACGGGGCTTTCGATCTGGCCCGCAATGGCTTTGAGGCTCTCGACTAGCGGAATCCCCGACCCGACGAGCGTCGCCAGGCGTCGAATCAGGAGGACCATCTCGCTCTGCGGAACAGCGGAGACGAACGGCAGGCGCCATTTCCCGCCGGCTCTGTCCTCTTCCCCTTTCGTCTCGGCGATGCGCGTGACGAACAGCCCCTGGGCGGCCAGATCGTTCATCGCCGTCGCCCTCGAGGCCGCGCTCATCGTCCCGCCCATGCGGGCGCCCGCGGCGTCCAACGCTCTGTACATGAATTCCGGCATCGGCCGGGACCTCTCCAGGAATGTTCAGAACTTCAGTCTTGCGAAAGCGGGGAATGAAGGTGGGCGCGGGGCCGCAGGCAGCTCCCTCTCCTGTCCCGGTCTACTCCTCTTCGACCTCATCCCTCTGTGTTTGGCGCAGCACGTCTTCGAAAGACGTGACCCCCTGGCAGATCTTGTCCCATCCCTCTTCGCGGATGGTCCGCATGGTGGCGCGCGCCAGCGCCTTGATCGCGTGACTCGGTTCGCGGTTCAGGATCGCCTGCTGGAGCTTCTCACTCATCAGGAGAAGCTCGGCGAGGGCGACGCGCCCCGAGTAGCCTCGTCCCTTGCAGGCGTCGCACCCGGCGGCTCTATAGAACGTGAAGTCATCGATATCGGCTTTCGTCCGGTCGAACTGGGCCAGGAGGACCGGATCGGGGCGAACCGGCTCGCGGCACTTCCGGCACAGACGGCGGACGAGACGCTGCGCCACGACCCCCTGGAGCGACGAAGCGATCAGGAAGGATTCGACCCCCATGTCAAGGAGTCGCGTCACCGCGCTCGCCGCGTCGTTGGTGTGGAGGGTGCTGAAGATCAGGTGGCCGGTCAGGGCGCCCCGGATGGCGATCTCGGCCGTCTCGAGATCGCGGATCTCGCCCACCATCAGAATGTCGGGGTCCTGGCGAAGAATGGCTCGCAGACCCGTGGCGAAACTCACGCCCCGGCCCTCGCGAACGGGAATCTGGTTGATGCCGGTCAGTTGGTACTCGACGGGGTCCTCGATGGTGATGATCTTCTTCTCCGGCGTATAGATCTTGCAGAGGGAGGCGTAGAGCGTGGTTGTTTTCCCGCATCCCGTGGGGCCGCAGACCAGAACGATCCCGTAGGTCCGGTCAAGGAGGAGCTTGTAGCGGCGATAGGTGTTGGCTGAGAAGCCCAGCTCCTCCAGAGAGATCTGCGTGGCGGTTTTGTTGAGAAGCCGCAGGACGAGCGACTCCCCAAAGATCGTCGGCACGGTGTTGACCCGGATGTCGACTTTGGCGTCGGGCAGGTTGATGCGAATGTGGCCGTCTTGGGGCACGTGGCGCTTGGCGATGTCCATGCCCGCCATGATCTTCACGCGGGAGACGATGGCCGGCTGAAGGTTCTTCGGGGGCGGCGCGATCTCGTGCAGGATGCCGTCGACGCGGTACTTGACCTTCATCTCGCGCTCGAAGGGCTCGATATGGATGTCCGAGGCGCCGTCGTGGATCGCCTGGGAGATGATCAGGTTCACGAGGTTGATCAGAGTCGGTTCGCTCGCCTTTTCCTGAAGGTCATGGATGAAGTACTCCTCGGAAGCGACCTCGCCATTCCCATCGGCGGTGAGGTCCTCCAGAATCTTCTCCACCGTGACGTCATAGTATTTCTCGATGGCCCGGAGGATCTCGCTTTCGGGAGAAAGCACGGGCCGGACTCGACAGCCCGTAACGAACTGGACATCATCGAGCGCCTCGGTCCGGCTCGGATCCGACAGGGCAAGCGTCAGCGTGTCGCCTTCCCGTGAGACCGGCACGCATTTGTATTGCTGGGCGATCTCCACGGGCACCGAGGAAATGACGGAGGATTCGATCTCCGACCCGTCAATGAAGAAGAGCGGCAGTTTGAGAAGATGGGCCAGGACCTCGCACTGGCTGCGTTCGTCCACGAAGTCGAGATCCGTCAGGCAACGGCTCAGCGATCGGCCCGAGGACTCATGAAGCGCCAGGGCTTCCCGCCATTGCCCTTGGCTGATGCGTCCCGCCTCGATCAACGCGCTGCCAACTGAATGGTGCAATGAAAACCTCCGTAAACCCGAAAGGTATGGGGAAAAGCCTCCGATTCCCGCAAGGGTCTTCTACTCACTTCTACTCCCAACATTAAGCAAGAGTCAAACCAACCCGCAATCTTGGGCTCAGTTTTTCGAGGGACTCTTCGGCGCGGCTTGCCCGAATCCCTGCCCCGCTCAACGGCGCTCGGACTGCGTCGACGGGATTCGGCGCGGTCCTTCGGTTCCGGTCTGTGGCGCCTTGTCCCGGCTCCCCAACCGCCTCTTGCCACGTACCCAAGGCCGCGACGCCTCGATTGCGCGGGCCGTGAAATCGCAATCGCCCCACCGTCCGCCCTCTATTAGGACACGAAAACCGCCAAAAGGTTTGCCGAAAAAGCGCGCGATTCCTCAGAAATGCTCGGGCGAGGCCCATTATGTTGAGTCTGCACTACTTATGCCCCTTCCGCCGGTTCCTCGCGACGGCCACTCCGAATCCCCGATCCCCGTTCCTCGAGCACCTGGAGAAAGGCGGGCAGGAGAATCACCATCGCGAGGGTGGAGAAGGCGATGGCCAACAGCGCGACGCCGGCCATCTCTTGCAGGGATCCCAGCCGCGTCTGCGCGAGGCAACCCAGCCCCAGAACCAGAGCCAGGCCCGAGACCACGCCCGGCCGCCCGCCCGATCGCACCACTTGGCGGAGCGTGGCGTAACAGCGCTCGTGAACGCGCTGGATCAAGAGGATGGACTGGTCCACCGCGACTCCGATCGCCAGGGGGAACACCAAGAGAACATGGCTACCCACGGGACGTTCGAGAAGGGCAAGAAGACCGAAAGTCCAGACGATGGCCACCGTGAGGGGAGTCATCACCAGGAGCGATTCCCCGATCCGGCCGTGGAAATGCGGCACGAGGCAGATCAGAAGAGACGCAACCGCAAGGAACAACCCCAGGGCCATGCTGTAAACCACCTTCTGAGCCACACGTCGGTTCTCCAAGCCTTCGCTCTGAAACCGAAGAGTGCCGGCGCGCAGACCCTTGCCGGCTTGCCGCGCGAATTCCTCAAAGAACTCGGAGCCGGACTCCGGCGGCGCCGGGGGAATACGGGCCTGGGTCTCCACGCGGTAAACTCCGCCGGCGAAGACGAGGCGCTCGCGAACCCGGGCGGCAGCCGAAGAGCCCCCCAAGTCATTGAGAGTGGCAACGTCCAAGTGGTCGCCGGGATGCCGCGGGTTCTCCGCCTCGGTCAGGGCCGCACGCTTCAGACCGGAAAGTGTGGCCATGAAAGGGGCAAAAGCGTCGCCTGACATGCCCAGGGAAAGGGCCGCGGCTTGCAGGGATTTCTCCATCGCCTCAAGGTCCAGTTTCTCCAGGCCCAGCATTGCGGCCTCGCGGGTCGCCAGCGCCGGCAGCACGGGGCTCAAAGAACGAACCGATCGAATCCCGAATACCGTAGACATGCCCACAAGGTTCGCGTAAAGCCGGTCGTTCCCGAGGAGAGCGCCTTGGAGGGTGTCCGACTCCACTAGGATGGAGATGGTCTGACCCGTCGGCGGGACGGCGTGCGGCGGGTCCGGCCGCTCGTTGGCCGAGGATGCGGGGACAGTCGCCAGGCCGAGCCCCGCCTCGAGATCGATCTCGGTGCGCCGGCAGAAAAAGGCAAGGTAAACGGTGACGACCAAGCCCAAGGCGAGACAGGCGCCTGGCGAGGAGGTGACGGCGGCGCTGAGCCGGCCGAGACCGAAGTCGAAAGTCTCTTCCGGCTCCACGCGCCCACCGGCCAGTCGGCTTTTCAGAGCGGCCATGGGAGGCAGGATCAGGAGGGCCGCCGCGGCCATCGACACCGCGCCCAGTCCCCCCGCCAACGCGAGTTCACGCACGTCCGGAAGCCCACTCAGCAGAAGAGAGAAGAAAATCAGCGCCATGGTCAGCATGGACACGAAAATCCCGCGGCCAGCTTCGGTATAGGCCACGTCGAGGGCAGGATAGTAGCGCTCCTCGCGGTAGAGTTCCTCGACGAAACGGTGATAGATCTGCACGGAATACTCGATGCCCAGGACAAGGAGAAGACAGGCAAAAACGGCCGTCAGGAGACTGATCCGTCCCGCAAAGCAGGCGAGCAGGCCGCAAGTCCACACGAGCCCCACACACGGGGGGATTCCCACGAAAAAGAGCGATTCCACTTTGCGGAAAGCCAGGATCATGAGAAGCCCGAAACAGACGAAGAGAATGGAAAAGGATTGGATGAGGCCGCCGCGCAGTCCCGCGGCAAGGCGCGCGGTCTCAACATGACGGCCCAGGAAATCCACGTCGACTTCGCGGGGAAGAGCGGGCGGAAAACCTCCCGTCCCTGTCCCTTCGGGACGGCCCCCGCGGGGGCCAATCTCTTTCTCGTCGCCGGCAACCCTCTCTCGTGGAGACTCATCGCCGAGGAGATCGGGGCGCACAGGGGCGCGCCTGAGCGCCTCAACGGTTCCTTTCAGGAACTCGCCCAGACGCAGGCAGTAGAGAAGATCGTCCGGCCCGCGGACCGGACGCAACGTCAGGATTTCGGTCCGCGACGGCGGCCAGGGTTCCTGACGGCCGAATTCCCCGGTGCGCCGCGCCTCCAGCCTCCGAAGAATCCCAACCGGATCGCCTGCGGGCAAGGTGCTAGACGTAGGTCTCGCGGCGGGGCCGCCCGCCGCCTTTCGGAGGGCCCGTCGCGCGCCTTCGGGCGAGGCCAGCTCGGCGAGCCTTTCAAAATCAGTCGCGTTCAGCAGGTTCAGCGTCTGCCCGTAGGTGAGGCGCGGAGATCCCAATGGCGCATCCGTCGATTTCTCCGCGCGCATCGCGCCGGCAAAGTAGTCCCGATCGAGCAGGGCGTCGGCCAGTCGTTTCGCCACGCGGTCGCGGTCCGGGGGGGCCGCGGGCGCCGTTTCGGGGAAGCGGATGACGGCCCAGACCGGCTCCTCATCGGCGGATGCCGTCCGGATGGAATTCCACGCCCTCTGTTCCGCGGGCTCGGGGGGAGGAGACGCGCGCAGATTGGTGGAAATCCCCAAGTCCGCCGAGCGCCAGGCCGCCCAGCCGGTGAGGACGGCAAGTCCTGCCACCGCAAGGATCGGGTGGCGATAGAGCTGAACCGCAACGCCGCGCAATACAATCCGGCGGACGGAACGAACTCGGCGCAGCCTGTATTCCTCGCGGGGCATGGCGTTAGGTCGCTACTCCCGAGATGGATTCCCATGCTCTCTACGCGCGCGTTTTGGGGGTCCCGGAGTCCGCGGCGCCGGCGTCCACGCTCCGGATCTCCTCTTTCCCAAGGGTCGCATGGGCAATCCGGCGCTTCAGGGGATCGGCGTAGGGCGTTGTCGACTTGCAGAAGGGGCATACCTCGCGGTGTCTGCCCCGGAGGAGCCCTCTGCGGAGCCTGAGCATCGCCATGGAGTTGACAGCGGCCTCCAGGTCCTGACTCAGGATGTTGCCGACGGGATTGTCGTTGCGGTGCGCACAGGGGTAGAGGTTGCCCCACGCGTCCACCACAAGCACCATCCAGGGACAGATGCAGTAGATGTCCTTCGGGTAGGGGTGGAGCGGGTATGCCGCCTCGCCTTGTCCGTCCGGCGCGCCGGGCATGTCGACGTCCTTGGTGTAGCAATGCCGCCAGGCATATTCTCCGGTTTCGGGATCAAGGTACTCGGGCTCGAGCGGGGGCGGGATGAAGAGCGCGGTGGATGATCCATCGGCCAGAGCGCGGAGTTGCCGGCGGAGAGCATTGTACTGGTCGGGCGCGTGGAGCGCCGATTCGTCGTTGTCGCGCGCGATGGGCTGGACGTGGAAGAACTGGACCTCGTCCACTCCCTGCCCGATGCACCACGCCAAGAGGTCAGGCAGTTCCGCCAGATTCGATCGCAGCAACAGAGAGTTGATCTTGAGGAGGGGGAAGGGGCCTCCCTTTCGACGCCGAAGGTCCAGAAAGCTCGTGACGTTTCCGAGGACCTTGTCCAACAGGGGCCGGCCGCGCGTCCGTTCGTACATATCGGGGGAGATGCCATCCAGGGAGACCGAGACCGCCTTGAGACTGCGAGAGTTGACGACGGCGTCG
>DATKZW010000450.1:0-6594 GCA_035527775.1 Sumerlaeia bacterium
TCGAGGCCGAGCGCCTCGTAGAAAGCCCAGTTCGGCTTGTAGGCGCAGACCAGATCGCTCGTCGCCTCGATGATGGCGCAATTGAAGCGCGCGATCGCGGCGCCGGAATCGGGACGCCGGAAGGGTTTCGGCATCTTCGCGGGTTCCGGATCCAGGCCGATGCACAAGATGGACGCATTGCGTTTCTGGACGGCCGCCAGCCGCTCAAAGAAGGGTTTGCGTTTCATGGAGGCAAGCCTATTCTCCGCGCAGGGGAAAGTCAAGCGTCCACGCTCTGAGCCGGGCGGCGCCTCGCTCTCGCCCGCGGCGCCAGGCGTCAATAGTTCTCAGACAGCGTCTCAAAATACGCCTGCGGGTGGGCGCACGCCGGGCACGTTTGCGGCGCCTCCGCCCCCTCGTGGACGTAGCCGCAGTTGCGGCAGCGCCATACGACCGGCTTGGCCTTCTTGAACACCGTGCCGTTCTCCACGTTCGCCAGGAGCGCCCGGTAGCGCTTCTCGTGCTGCCTTTCCGCCACGGCGATGGACTCGAAGACCGTCGCAATCGCCGGAAGACCCTCTTCGCGGGCGGTTTTCGCGAATCCCGGGTACATGCTCCCCCACTCTTCCTTTTCCCCGTCGGCGGCCGCCTTCAGGTTTTCGGCCGTGCTCCCAATCGTCCCCGCGGGAAAGGCGCCCTGGATTTCGACCGCCCCTCCTTCGAGGAACGTGAAGAAGCGCTTGGCGTGTTCCTTCTCCTGGTTCGCCGTTTCCTCGAATGCGTCCGCGATCTGGATGAACCCTTCCTTCCGAGCGGCGCCCGCGGCGTAGGTGTAGCGGTTGCGCGCCTGCGACTCCCCGGCAAACGCCGTCAACAGGTTCTTCTCGGTTCTGGTCCCCTGGATTCTCATGGCCCCGTTCCTTTCCTGATTGTTTGGTCTCCTCTTGTGCCCAATCCGCCTCATCCGTTCCATCGGCGCTATCCGTGTTCCAGCCCTCGATTCCGATGGAACACGGATCTGACGGATGGGACGGATCGCGGGGATTCCATTCCCTCTCCCCGCACAGTATACGCACCGGATTCGCCGGCGCAAGTCTCATGGCGTTCAAGCAGGAAGGCTAGCGGCGTTCGAGAACCCCGAACTCCCGGATTGCTTCGAATAGCGTCCAGACGTTCTCGACCGGCGTTTCGGGCATGATGCTGTTGCTGGGCGAGATGATGTACTTGCCGTCGTGGCCGCGGAAGTCCCTGATGAGGGACCGCACCTCGTTGCGGATCGAATCGCGCGCGCCTTCCACGAGATTGAACTGCACGTCGACGCCGCCGAAAAACGTGATCTGACCGCGATAGGCTTGGGCGATGGCGGGAAGGTCCAGCGCGGCGGTCTGCAGGTGGGCGATGACGTCCAGCCCCAAGTCGATCCACTCGGGGATGGTTTCCGTGATATGGCCGCAGGAGTGAAACCAGATGTCGAGGCCGCGGGCGTGGGCGGCGTCGATCATGGCGCCGTAGGCCGGTTTGAAATGCTTGCGCCACGATCGGGGCGAGATCTGCAAGCGGTCTTGCATGCCCCAGTCGTCGGCCAGGAACACGGCGTTGGCGCCCGCGTCGGCGATGCGCTCGATGCCTTCGATGGTGAAATCGCGCAAGACGGGCAGCATCCGCAGGAACAGCTCGCCTTCGGTCGCGATCTCGATCATCATGTCCTCGAAACCCGCCAGCATGTACATCCGTTCGTAGAACGTCCGCCACCACGGCGCCACGACGTAATGATCCGGGTGAGCCTCGACGGTCTTCCGGACGCCCTCGGCAAACGAGTCGGGTTCGATCGCGGGCATTCCTTCCGCCGCGTATCGCTCCCAATCCTCGACGCTCGTGACGATGGGCCGGGTCGGGTGCGCGCCGACGCCGTCCGGCGCGGCGGCGAAGAGGCTCCCCCACTCGTCGGTGAACTCGCCCGGTTCGAGTTCCGGGTCTTGTGCGCGCTTTCTCAGCTGCGCTCCGGCCTGCACAAAATCGTCTTCGTACGCCTCGCGCATCCTGTCCACTTCCGCGCGATGCGCCTCGACGAACTTCCAATCCATCCAGAAGAGGAAGGCGGGCACGACCGGCGTCGGCCCGCCCGCCAAGCAGTTGCGCATTGCTTGCTTGTCCAGCATGTGTCCCTGTGTCCCGGGGGGACGCGCCGATCAGTAGATGCGCTTGCTCGACGCCATGATGTCGCCCGCGGACTGCGTCCCGTTCGTGGCGTCGTAGATCAGGTCCATGTACCCCGTTCCGGCGTCCATGGCGATGATCTCGAAATGCCCCCAGTTGTACTCCGTCAAGAGATTCGGTCCGGCGCTCACCATCCAGTAGTAGATGCCGGCTGCAACTAGTTCGGGCTCCCAAAAGGTGTTGACAGGCGTCGTGCCGTCCCGACTGCTCATGCCGTCGTAGGCGAAGAGTTCGGGCCTCCCCATGTCGTAATAGCCGTGCGGACGGTTCTTCGAGGGGAACGGGTTGTCGAGAATGGAGGTCATGTAGGCGATCGGCGTCGTCAGCATGGAGAAGGTCCTCGCCTCGGCGTGGTACCCGCCGCCCCAGTCGATCGGATATTGGTTGTTGTCGACGCGGTACGATTCGAGAGCGACCTTGTAGGTGCGCAGGTGGCTCTTGCACTTGGAGACCTTGGAGCGCATCTGCGCTTCGAGGAAGTTGGGGACCGCGATGGCCGCCAGAATCGCGATAATGGCGACGACGATCAGCAACTCAATCAGCGTGAAGCCGCGACGTAGTGAGTGCATCTTCAGATCCCTCCTTTTGCTTTCTATGTCTCAGACCCGCGCGACGCGCGGGATTGCTCACCTCGCTAGCCCGTCCCCCCCGCAGCCTCCGCTCCGCCTCCGCTCCCGTCAAGCCCGAGTCATGCAGGCGTTCACGCCTCTCGAATCCATACGACCATCTCCCCCTCGCGGCGGTTCGCCCAGAGGAAATAGGGAACCGCCTTGATCGTCACGCTCTTCGTCTTCGATCCGGCGGGACGGTACAACGCTCGCCCGTCTCCCGCACCCGTCTTCCACGCCCTCTCATCTCTCCGCAACGCCTTGCCCACGATCGCGGGCGTCCCGCCAAAGAGTTTGCGATCCGTCACGACCCGGAGCCGGGAGTCTCGGGGCAGCGCCAGGTCGCTCAAGTCCCTTCCATTGTCCGCTTCTTCGAGACAGTAAACAAGGGGACCGCGTTGCAGCGCCACGCGTCCGCAGTCCTGGCGCACCTTCGGGTTCGCCTCGATCCGCTCGACCGGCATGGGCAATTCGAAGTCGACGGTGTCGCCGCTTTTCCACTCGCGCGAGATGTGCGCGTAGCCCTTTCTGATGATCTTGTCAAGGGCGACGGCCTTGCCGTTCACCTTCACCTTGGCCTGACGACACCAACCGGGAACCCGCAAGGCCAGGGCAAACGTTGACGGCCGCTCCGGCGCCACGTGAATCCGCACGCGCCCCTGCCACGGATACTCGGTTTTCTGCTCGATGGACACATTCTGGCCTTTCGTCTCGATCTCCACGGCCCCCGCGCCGTAGAGATGGACCCAGATCTCGTTTCTTCCTTTCGAGTACATGTAGCCGCCGATGGAGGCGAGCAACCGGGCGACGTTCGGCGGACAGCACGCGCAGCCGAACCATTCCTGGCGCGTTGCCGTGACGTGTCCCGGCGAGAACTCGTTCATCGCTGGATAGACGGCGAGGGGATTCGCGTAGAAGAATCGCTTGCCATCGAGCGAAATGCCGCTCAGAACGCCGTTGTAGAGCGCTCGCTCCATCACGTCCGCGTACTGCGCGTCGGCGTCGAGGTGAAGCATCCGGTGCGCCCAGAACACGAGGGCGATGGCGGCGCACGTCTCGGCGTAGGCCGATTCGTTCGGCAGATCGTAGTCGATCGTGAATCCCTCATTCCTGCTCGTCGGGCCCACGCCGCCCGTAACGAACAAGCGCTTCTCCGTCAGGTTCTTCCAAAGGCGCCTGCACGCCCGGGCCAGCTCGCGATCGCCCGTCTCTGCGGCCACGTCCGCCATGCCGGCGTAGAGATAGCACGCCCGCACGGCGTGTCCCAAGACCTCGGTCTGCTCGCGAACCGGCAAGTGGGATTGGTTGTAGCGGTAGTCGCCGTGGCGATGCCCCTTGGGGACCTCGCCGCGCTCAACCGCCTCGAGGTCGCAGTAATGAGGTCGGCGGCCGCGCTCGTCCACGAAGAACTTCGAGAGATCCAGGTATCGCCTCTCGCCCGTTGCGCGGTAGAGCTTGACGAGGGCCAGCTCGATTTCCTCGTGGCCCGGATAGCCGCGCTTCTGCCCCTTCTTTCGCCCGAAGACTTTGCCGATGTAGTCGGCGTAGCGGCACATCAGGTCGAGGAACTCGCGTTTGCCCGTCACCTCATGGTAAGCGACGGCCGCCTCCATCAAGTGACCGGCGCAATAGAGCTCGTGCCAGTCGCGCAGGTTCGTCCAGCGCTTCTGCGGCTCCACCCGGAGGAAATGAGAGTTCAAGTAGCCGTCTTCGCCTTGCGCCTGCGCCATCATCTCCACGACGGCGTCGATCCGCCGCTCGAGCTTCTTGTCGGGCCGCGTCGTCAGGCTGTAAGCGGCGGCCTCGATCCACTTCGCCACGTCCGAGTCCCAGAAAATGTGGGGTTCATGGCGCTCGCCCGGCGCCCATTTCCAGGCGTCGATTCGCCCGGTCTTCTTGCACAGGTCGTACTCGATGGGCAAAGTGACCGCGCGGGTGGTCTCGACCCGTTCCGCCCAGAACCCGCCTGTCAGACGAACGCGGGAAAGAGCGACGGGCTCCAGTTTCCGGTACGATGCTTCCGGCATGACGATCCTCCTTCCGTGAAATCCTTCCCTGAAACGGTGGAAGCGGCTAACGCAAATGTCTCGATTCCCTGCGGCACAGCCGCCCTCGGCTCTGAAGAGATTCTATGAAGCTTCCCCAACTTGGTCCCGCGCTCCCGTGAGCGCGGGATCCTCGCGGCAGTCGCGCCAGGCCTCGAGCATGGCCCGCAGGTGCGACTCCGGAACGTCGCCCGGAAGATTGTGCACCCCCGCGAGAAGGTAGCCTCCGCCGCGGCTCAAGGCGGCGACGTTCCGCTTGACCGCCTCGTAGACCTCCTCTTCGGGCGTCTGCGAGCGAAGGAGCGCCATGTCCAGCGCTCCGCCGTAGAAGATGAGATTGTCGCCGCACTTCCTCTTCAGATCGGCCGGGTCCATGTTCGCGGCCGAAATCTGCGCGGGATTGTAGACGTCCACGCCGCACTCGATCAAGTCCGGCAGGATCTCCGAGATCGCTCCGCAGCTATGGAGGCTGACCTTCATGTCAGTGATGTTGTGCCATTCCGTGAAAAGACGCTTGTAGTGCAACTTGTAGATCTCTCGCCACAGATCGGGGCCGACGGTCACGCCGCGCGCGTCTCCCATATCGTCGGCGATCATGAGAAGGTCGCAGTATCGGCCCACCGCCTGATCGAGTTGCCGGAGCTGCGCCAACCCCGCCTCGCACGCCTTTGCGAGGACTTCGTGACACGCCTCGGGCTCCTCGACCATCCGCATCCACCACGAGTGAACGCCCCCGAGCTTCACCTGCAGGTCCTGAATCGTCTCGCCGCAGCAGATGCTGAACGCCGTGTTCTCGTGCAGCCACCGCGCGTCCTCCTCGAGACGTTTCAGCGTTCGTTCCGGCAGTTCGTGAGGCGGGTTGAAATCGTCCGGCGAAGGACGTTCGATTCCCTCGAACACGCGATCGGACGTGGGCGGCGCCGGCGGATCGAAAAAGATTGAACCAGGCGGACACATGTTGCCGCCCCACCACCACGCGCCGTCCGGATCGCGGTGAAAGTCCCAATCCCTCGCCACCTCGAGAGGAGTGTCCCAGAGAACGAGTTCCTTCCACTCCTCGGCGGCCCGGGGCCCCCAGAAGCGCGACGGGCACATGCGGGAGTGCAGGAGGATGACGTCTCCCTCCATCGCTTCCAACACCGAGGGCTCAAAGACGGCGTTGCACATGAAGGTGCACATCCGATTCCTCGGATCCTGAACGCCGAGGATCCGCTTCAACTTGTCGTAAGCGAGATTATGCAGCCCCGCCGTCTCGCATCCGCCGAGTCCGTTTGGAACGCGGTCGGTGGGTTCTCGACGAAGCAGTCGTCTGACTCGCTCTCTTGACTGCATTCCCGCACGCCCCTCCGCGCCCCCTCATTGGGGATGCGGCCCAAGATAAGACAGCGCGTTCCCTTTGTCACCCAGAATCCTCAGTCCCGGACGCTCGCCCATTCTTTGATCTTGCAAACCCGAACTCGCCTGCCACAGGATGTCGGCGTGTGGGGCCTTATCGGGGCGGGCGCGCTTGGGCTTGCCGTGGGACTCGCCCGCTCCATTCCGAAAGCAGCCGCGTGCGATCGATCGACGCCCGACCGTCGGGACCAGGCCATGAGCGACGTGACAGGGAACAACGAGAAATCGCGGCTGCGCGAGGAAATCCGCGCCGCCCGCCGCGCCATCGAGCGGAGTCTCCGGGACGATTGGAACAAGCGGATCGAAGAACGCTTGCTTGAATGCAAGCAATGGGAGCAGGCGGAAAGCGT
>DATKZW010000451.1:0-2229 GCA_035527775.1 Sumerlaeia bacterium
CTGGTCGATCGCATTTTCACGCGCGTGGGCGCGATGGATTACCTCGTGCGGGGACAGAGCACGTTTCTTGTCGAGATGAACGAGACGGCCAACATCCTCAACAACGCCACCGACCGCAGCCTCGTCATCCTCGACGAGATCGGCCGCGGAACGTCCACCTACGACGGGCTGAGCATCGCGTGGGCCGTCGTCGAGTACCTGCATTCCACGGAAGGACGCCGCCCGAAGACGCTTTTTGCCACCCATTACCACGAGTTGACGGAGCTCGAGGAGCGCCTGGAGCGCGTGACGAACCTGAACGTCTCCGTCCTGGAAGAGGGCGGAGAGATCACGTTTCTCTACCGGATCGTCCCCGGCAGCACCGATCATTCGTACGGCATTTACGCGGGAAAGGTCGCCGGCCTTCCCCGCCTTGTCATCGACCGCGCCCAGACCATTCTGCACGATCTGGAATTCGGCCGTTCGCCCGCCCACGCCGCCGCCCCGCCGCCGGACCGGCGCGTGCGCGTCAAAGCCGACGAAGGCATGATCCAGCTCAGCCTCTTCGACGGGATCGACCATCCCGTCCTCGAGCGCCTGCGGGGAATCGACGCCAACGCCTTGACTCCCCTGGAGGCGCTACGGATCTTGGGCGAACTGGCCGACGAGGCGAGATGAACGCACGCAACCCTTTTCCATTGCATTGGGCCGCAAGATCGTCCAAGGTGAGGGTGAAACGAGAGCGGGAATCCCGACGGTGAACGCCCTGGACGGTTCTCGTGCACGCGCCGCAAGTTCCGGAGCATTCCATGGGAGATCCGATCATTCCCACCGACCCCTTCCTGACAGACGGTCCAGACATGGAGAAACGGGCGGCCCTCATCCTCGACGAACGGACTGAATCATCCCAAATTCTATCGCAGGCCTTCTCGGACCGCTCCTACGAACCGATCGGCGGCGAGTCGTGGGCCGTGGTCGAGGGCCTCACGGGGGAGCAGTGCGCCAGAATCCAGGCCGTTGCGGTCTCCATGAGTCTGCCTGGCTTGGCCTCGAGTGGAGAGGACGCTTCGCGCGAGATCGAGAGAAAAGTCCCCCTCCTCTTTCCAATGACCCCGATCCTCGTTGTGGGCGAGGAGACCGCTTCCTCGACCGCGAGCGCCGACCGTGTTTTCGCGATGCCGGCCGGGCGAAGCCTCATTCTGGCCAGACTGCAACGCCCGGTCGACGAAGCTGCGCTCTCCGAGGCCATCGAATCCGTCTGCCGTTTCAGGGAGGTCTTTGACAATGTCCTCCAGCGCCATTTCTTCCGAAACCAAGCCTTTTACCTCGAAGAACCGATCGCTCGCATCATCCACGATCTGAACAACCAGATCACCGGACTCAAGGGAGGCATCGACCTTCTGGGGTACTCCATCGACATGATCCGCGACCCCGAGACTCAGAACAAGTTTCGTCGCTACATGGAACAGTTCATCCTGCCCAGTCTCGGCCACATCGAGTCGCTGATCCAGAACTGGCGCCAGCTGCGGGAAAGCAGGACGCGCCCGACCTCAGCCGCCAGTCTGGTCGAAGCAGCGCGCCGCGCGATCGCCCTGGCGGCAAGTCCTCCCCAGCAGCTGCGCGTCGATCTGAACGTCCTCGGCAAACCGATTCCCCTCACCGCGCCCAGCTTTGCCGACGCGGAGCCCGTCTACTGCACGGCCGACCTCAACCAACTAGCCCTCGCTCTGGCCAACATCGTGCAGAATGCCCTGGAGGCCACCGAATCCCGTCAGGAAGGCCGCGTTGCCGTCGAGATCGACCGTGCGCCGGACGACATGGCTGCCCTGCGGGTTTTCGACAACGGCGAGGGGATCTCCGAGGAGATCCGCCCGCACATCTGGCGCTCCTTCTTCTCCACCAAGAAAAAGCTCGGGCTGGGTCTTTCGATCGCCAAGCAAGTGATCGACAAACTCCAGGGCCAGATCGAATGCGTGCCTTCACGCCTGGGCGGCGCCGGCATCCAGATTCTGCTGCCGTCCCCCACGGGACGGAAGTAAGCCAAGGCTCCCTCCCACACACCGGGTGGAGCCGCTTGACGCCCCTGTTAGAATGCCCCGACAGGATAACAGCGATACGCCGGGCGAGAACCATAACCTCCGACGCCCCCGCTCACGACTGCGAGCGGATCCGAGGCGCCTTCCAAGGAATCCATGACCGGGAATGAGATAGACAAGACCGCGGGGACGTGCTGCGGGGTGTCCGGGAGCG
>DATKZW010000452.1:0-19554 GCA_035527775.1 Sumerlaeia bacterium
AAGGAACTGGAGAAGCGGTCCGTTTCTTTTTTTTCATCGGTCGGATTCTTCTTCAGGAGTTTAGCGAATCTTTCCCAGAGTCTTTCATCGAATCCATCCCCGCCGAAGACGATGAAAGCGTCGGGAACTCCCCTCATCATGGATTCAACAATCCACCATCTGACGCTCATCCTGATTGGCTCGCCATCGTGGAGTCCAATCAGGATGCTTTCAGTGGGTTCTGACCAGCCGAACAGTGACGGAAAACCCCGCTCTTGCGTAGTCTCTCCGCCAATTTGCTGTCACGGCTATCACTTTGTTGGCGTACAATGCTGATTTTAGGGAACTTAGGTGGCGGGAGTGACGAGACTTGAACTCGCGACCTCCGGCTTGACAGGCCGGCGCTCTAACCGAGCTGAGCTACACCCCCGCACTCACTCTTAGTATATCGCCCCCAAAGAATCAAGGACAATTCAACGCGCGCCGGATTGCGTCGCGCGTCCGCGGGGAAATCGCTTCCCGCCAGATCGACACTCGCCAAACCTCGCCAAGAAGGAGGGGGAACGGCAGAAGGGGCGCGCGGCGGGACGCCGAGCTTCTATTCAGGCTCGCAAAACCGATTGACGCGCTAAGCTCAGCAAAATGAGCGCGGCCTGTGTCAATCATTATCGCGAGACTCAATAAGCCCCGATCCTCTCCCCGAAGAGTGTGTGGGAAGCGGCGCCCGTGATGCGCACTCGGACCAGGCGTCCGGCATCCTGGGGCTGGCCCTCAAAAACGACGCACTTGTTCCCGGTCGTCCGTCCCATCATGGCGCCCGTCCCGCCATCCGCCCCGGAACGGCGCGCAGGGCCTTCGACGAGCAATTCCACCGTTCGACCGATGATGGCTTGGTTCTTCTCGAGGGAGATCCTCTCCTGAGTCTCGATCGCGCGGGCCAGTCTCCGCTTTTTCTCCTCGAGCGGGACGTCGTCGGGCCAGCCGGCGGCCCGCGTTCCTTCGCGAACGTTGTAGAGGAAGGTGAAGGCCGCGTCGAAACGCACCTCCTCGACGAGATCCAGAGTGAGTGCGTAGTCGTCTTGGCTTTCTGCGGGGAATCCCACGATGAGGTCCGTCGTGACCGTCGCCCGCGGCAAGCGGCGGCGGATCTCGCCGACGATGTGAAGGTAATGTTCCCGCGTGTAGCCGCGGTTCATCCTCTCGAGCACGCGGTTGCTGCCGGACTGGACGGGGAGATGAAAGTGGTCGCACACCTTCTCGAGGCGCTCCACGGCGTCCAGGTGCCGTTGCCCGGCGTCGCGCGGATGGGAGGTGATGTAGCGAATCCGCGCAAGACCGTCGATCCGATTGACACGCTCCAGAAGAGCGGCGAAATCGGTTTCGCCGTCGCTGTAGGAGTTGACGTTCTGGCCCACGAGCGTGACCTCTCGACATCCCCCCGCCACGAGCGTTTCGATCTCCTGGATGACGACGGCGGCGGGGCGGCTCTTCTCCCCGCCGCGCACCGCGGGGACGATGCAATAGCTGCACCAGTTGTCGCACCCGTGCATGATGGCGACCAAGCCGCGCAGGGCGCTTCGGCGGACGGGCGCCGCTTCCGTTCCATAGGGATCCTCGCACGCCTCGACGCAGGCGATAGGGCCTTCGCCGCCCAGAATGCGGTCGATCAAAGCCGAAAGGCAGGGGATCGAGCGCGTGCCGAGCACGAGGTCGATATGGGGCGCCTTTTCGAGAAGGGCGGCGGCGTCGCGCTGAGCCATGCAGCCGCATACGGCCAGGATGCGGTCGGGGTGGGCGGCCTTCAGCGGTCTGAGCGCCGCAATCCGGCCGACGGCCCGTCGCTCGGCGCTCGCGCGGACAATGCAGGTGTTCAGCATCAGCAATTGAGCCGCCGCTTCGTCGGCGACCGGTCGCATCCCCCGCGCCTCGAGGATCCCGGCCATGACCTCGGAGTCGTAGGCGTTCATCTGGCAGCCAAAGGTGACGATCTTGTAAGTCTCGAGCGCCATGGCGGGCCATTCTTAGCGCAGGGCCCCAAGAGAGTCAAGGCGCCCCCCTGTCTCTGACAGGGTGTGCGAAAAGCGTAGAACTGCCGCCCTCGACTGTTGTCTGCGTAGGGTCGCTCGCCTTTTCTCGTGGATTTCACCGGCGAGGGCGCAAGCAGTCCCTACCTTCTCCCACGAGGAGGTCGTGGAAGCTCAGCGGGCTTGCTCTCCTGGATTGCGTCCCGCCATTTCCGGAGGGATTCTTCGGCTTCTCCGACAGCTGACCTGTGCTCGTCCAGTTCCCCATCGGGAACCGGCCTGGCGCAGAGGCGGCCTCTCGCATGTTCCAGCACGGCAACCTGGATAGGCTCATTGATGCTGCCTGGGTTCACGTCGATCGTGTGAGACAAAGTCCAGACCACAGCAAAAACACCTTCGCTCAGCTTCGGAGGCCCTTCGGTCCAGAAGATCCGCCTCATGAATCCCAGGAACGGGTCAGCTATGGCTTGACCTGAACCCATCGAGCAGTACCAGATTTTCTCATTCTTCAGTTCAGGCTGGAAATCCGTTACGGCCAGTTCACAGAGGTGCGCTTTGCCCATGGCGGGAAAAGCCACAAGGCACCCGAAGTCTCCCTTTGGCGTTTGCGTCTCGGCAAAGTCGTTGATTCCTATGGCCGACAGCTTCTTCCCGAAGTCGATCGCGGACAGGTCCCAGAAGTGCTTATTCTCCCAAGCCTTGCCAACGGCTTCGGTAAACCTCTGGTTCAGGCCGATAGAACCAGTGCTTGCCAGGATAATGCTCTCGCCAATAAGGTGGATCTTCTTGGAGGGCTGCTCAATTGTTCGCGTGTTGCCGGCCCCTAAAAAGGTGGTTGAGCCATCGGAGCCCACAACAACGCCGTCGGTGCAGTAGAGGCCGACTAGTACGGTCATGTCTCAGCCGGAGAAGACGCTATTCACAGCCATGTCAGGATACTCTTTGTAGATGACGGCGAGCAGGTCCGCGAACGAAAGCCCGCGAACGAATGCCGAAAGGCCTTGGACGAAGACTGCGGATTCCTTCTCCATGGGTCGCAGCAAGTCCTTGCCTTTCACCATTCCGCTCTGGGTCGCGCGATACTCAGACCATCTGTGCCGTGGACTCTGCAGCACCTCAACGTCTCCTTTGCTCTTCAGGGTCTCAACGACCCCATAGACTTCCCTCGCAAATGGGCCATAGGCATAGGGCTCAAAATGAAAGGGAGTACCCACTGCGTCAGGGATCGCCTTTTGAAGCACGAAGAGCGTCTTCTGGATCTGGACCGGCGAATACGGCTCACCGTCAGATGCTGCTAGGGCAAGGAGCACCAATTCTTCCTGCGTCATCGTTGCACCCTCCCGTCCTGTTCTTTCGTAAGGTATTCATCACCCAATTCATACCGCTGTTGCTTGTCCCTGTCAATCGCAAACGCTTCCCAAAACGCCCTTCTGTGACCCGTATCCCTCGCCAGGTCAATACCAGATGGCCGCAGGCGTCCGCTTCTTCTTCGGCTCCGTCGCCGCCCGGACCCCGCCCGCCGGTCCCGTAACTGCCTGAGTCCACCAGTGTTGCCGCTGCGGGGCCTCCTTCTGGGCGTTCTTGTAGAGCCTGATCCAGTAGGCCCCGAGCATCCCCGGCAGGGCGTCGGATGCGACCTCCTGGGCGTCGATCGAGCTTTCCGTGTGCATCATGGCTACCGCGTCCGTTGCTCTGGTGGAACTGGCAGTGCAGGTCATTGGCCGGAGAATCCGGGATTGAGAACCCGGCGAGACGCCGAGGAACGGCCCCGCTCTCGCCGCACTCGCGTTCTTCGGCTCAGGAAAGAGAAAAGGGATTCCATTCTCGTGACATTTGTGGCATTCCTGTGTCCGACATGCGGAGGGAATGCGTGGAGAAGAAAGGGGTCGGATCTTCCGTGAAGGCTCCTCATCGGCGACAGACGCCCGCGCCTGCTGGGAATGGTCGGCTCCCTTTCGGATGGATTGCGCGCCTCACGGCCGTTTGCGTCTGGTTGGTCGCCTGCGGCGGCGACTCGGTGGACCAAGGCAACGTCGAGCGCCGACAGGAGGTCGTGATCTACACGGCACTAGACCAGCTCTATTCCGAGCCCATTCTCGAAGGATTCGAGGAGAAAACGGGAATCCGCGTGCGAGCCGTTTACGACTCGGAGGCCGCCAAGACGGTGGGCCTCGTCAACCGCATCATCGCCGAGCGCGAGCGGCCGCGCTGCGACGTCTTCTGGAACAACGAAGTCCTCCGCACGCTCGCGCTGAAAGACAAGGGACTTCTGGAGCGGTTTGCGCCTGACAACGCGCGACAGATCCCCACCGCCTACAAAGACCCGGAAGGCTATTGGACCGGATTCGCCGCCCGCGCCCGCGTTCTGGCTTACAACACCGACCGTCTCACGCGGGAGGACCTCCCTGACGACATCCTCGGGCTCGCCGACGAGAAATGGCGCGGGCGGGTCGGAATGGCCTACCCGCTCTTCGGATCGACCTCGACGCACGCGGCGGCGCTCTGGGCGCTCTGGGGAGAGTCTCGGGCGCACCGCTTCTTCGAGGACCTCAAGAAGAACGACGTCGCGATCCTGGACGGCAACATGACGGCGGCCCGGGCCGTTGCCGACGGAGAACTCGATCTCTGCCTGACCGACACCGACGACGCCCATCTCTTGCGGAGCGAAGGGAAACCCATCGATTGGGTCTTGCTGGACCACGACGGGGAAGGCGCGCTCCTTTTCCCCAACACGCTGGCCCTGATCCAGAACGGCCCGAATCCCGAGGCGGGACGCCGACTCATCGAGTATCTTCTCTCGCCCGAGGTCGAGGCGGCGCTGGCCGCCTCGCAGTCCGCTCAAGTCCCCCTGCGTCCCAACGTCGAGGCGCCGCCGAAGGTGGAAGAGATGGCGAGGGGCGACTTCCTGGAAGTCGATTTCGCCGAGGCGGCCTCTCATATTGAGGAGAGCGCCGATTTCCTGAAAACCCTCTTCTCGAAGCCGTGAAGCGCGCGATCCCGCGCAGAGACGCGGCAACCGTCGCTCACGGAGCTCATGTTCTCTTTGGATTCCCATGAAGCCGTTGTCCGTTCGGAGCGATAGTTCCTCACCCGGTTCCGCGGCGGCGTTCGCGGGCCTCTCGTTTTTTCCGCTTGCCTTCTTCTTGCTGATTCTCTACCCGCTCGGCGGTTACTTCTTGGGCTTCGCTCGGAGTCCCCTGGAGTCGTTAGCCGGGGCTTTTCCCTCCCGGGAGGAGTTCGGGCGGCTGCTCGGCATTCTGGGCCGAACTCTGGCCCTCGCGGCGGGAGGAGCGACGTTGTCCCTCGCCCTGGGCATCGTGGCGTTTGCGGCCTTTCACGCGATGGGTCGCCGCACGCGGAACTGCTTGTGGGCGCTGGCTGCGGCGCCGCTCCTGATTCCGGCGCACTTCTCCGCCATCGCCTGGATCCAGACGGCAGGAAAAGCGGGATGGCTGACGCTTGCGGCGCAGCGTTGGGGAATGCCCGACGCCTGGCCTCCCGCGCTTCTCTACTCGCTGCCCGGCTGCGCCTTCGTCCTCGCGCTTCACTTCTACCCGATTGCCTGGGTCATGGTGTGGCTCGGATCGCGCACCCCCGGCGCCGCGGCCGTCGAATCGGCGGCGACCCTCATGCCGCCGGGACGTTTGTGGGTCGGTCTTCTGGCTGGGTGGCTCCGATCGTGGCTCGCGGCGGCTTGGCTGATCGTCTTCATTCTGTGTCTGCTCGACTACTCGGTTGCCGAGCTGCTCCGGCGCCACGTGTTCACCGTCGAGATCATGACCGCCTATGCGGTCTATTACGATCCTCCTCGCGCCATGGGTTTGAGCCTTCCCTTGGCGGCCATCGGCCTCTTGGCCTCGGCCTTTCTCGGTCGCCTTCTCCTGCGCCTCGATTGGCCGGCCTTCGCGCGCCAAGGGGGCGAATGGCCGCCATTGGCGCCTCGGCAGCGTCGCGTTTTCCTCGCCTTGGGGACCGCCGTCGTCCTCGTTGCCGCGGGCGTTCCCGTGGGGAACTTTCTCGCCCGGGCGGATGGTTGGGAGTCTTTCCGAGCGATTCTCGAAAGCTCCTTCGCGCAGGCGGTCGCAAGCCTTGCCTGGAGCGCGCTGGCGGCGCTGGCCACGGCGATCCTGGCTGTCGGGCTGGCGGCTCTGGGCTCGACCATGGCCTACGGCGCGGCGAGCAACGCGGACGCCTCCTCGCAGACCTGGAGCCGGCGCCTCACGCTCCTTTATCAGGCCTCGATCCTTTCGCTGATGCTCGCCCTGTTCGCTCTGCCCGCTTCCGTTGTCGCCATGGCTCACATCGCCTTCTGGAACGATCCCGCTCTGGGGGGGCTCAAACAGGCGTTCTACGACAGCGGAGGGATGCTGCCTCTGGGGATGTTGACTCTCTTCCTGCCCATCGCGTATGTAACGCTCTGGGCGCGCCTTCGGTGGGAGTCGCGGATTCTGATCGATCTGGAGCGGATGGACGGCAACCGCTCGCTGCGACGGCGATTCCTGCTGAGCGCTCCCATGCTGTTCCGCCCCGCCTCCCTGGCCGCGGTCGTGGTTTTCATCTTGGCCATGCAGGAGC
Organism: Sumerlaeia bacterium; assembly: GCA_035527775.1. Lineage (GTDB taxonomy): Bacteria > Sumerlaeota > Sumerlaeia > UBA8349 > UBA8349 > DATKZW01. Next base: position 6,579 of record DATKZW010000452.1, read on the forward strand.
TGCATGCCGCGGTCCTTCTGGCGGCGCCCGGGCAGGAAACCCTGTCGATCCGCGCGTTCACCCTGCTCCACTACGCGCCCGACCGGTTGGTGGCGGCCTTCTGCCTCGTGTCCCTGGCGACGCTGACGCTTGGGGCGGGAGGAATCGTTGGGATCGCGGCGGTTCTGCGATTCGCCCTGAAACGATGGATGCCGTACTGTGCCTTTGATTGAGTGCCGACAGATCGCGTGCCGCTACGGCGCCAAGGAAGCGTTGAAGGACGTAACGTTCTCGGCGGAGGAGGGCTCGTGGACCTACGTGTTGGGCCCGTCGGCGAGCGGCAAGACGACTCTGTTGCGGGCGGTCGCCGGCCTGAAGGGGCTGGCGAGCGGCGAGATTCTCCTGGACAAACGGGCGGCATCAAACCGCCGGAATCAGGTCGCGCCCCATGAAAGGCGCGTGGGTTTCCTGTTCCAGGAGCCGAGCCTGTGGCCCCATCTGAACGCGACGGCCAACGTCGCGCTCGGAGTGCGCGAACGGGGCCTTTCCCGGCGAGTTAGGTTCAGCCGCGCCGAGGAATGGCTCGAAAGGCTCCAAGCGGGCCATCTCGCCCCCAAGTTCCCGGCGGAACTCTCGGGGGGCGAGTCCCGAACCGTCGCCTTGGCCAGGTCCGTCGCCTCACGGCCGCGCATTCTCCTTCTGGACGAGCCGACGGCGCACCTGGACATGCACTTCGCCGAAAGGATGATGGAACGGCTGATCGCCCTCCACTCGGAGTTGGAATTGACGACCCTCTGTGTGACGCACCAGTTCGCCCCCCCGATGCGGGCGGCGGACCGGACCCTCATCCTGGATCGGGGCCGGATCTTCTTCGACGGGCCTTTCCAGGAGCTGCCGGAGTCTCGGCGCGACGACGGTTCCCCGCACGAGTTCCTCGACGCGCTACGGCGCCGGATCGAGTGACGCGAGCAAGGGCAAAGGGATGTTCGCCGGGCGAGTCCAATCGAGTGGGGGCACGATCTGCCGAGGATCAGGAATCAGGGATCAGGGATTAGGGATCGGCAACCATGAGTCAGCGGTCGGCGACGGGGGGCTGCAGGTCGGGAGCGTTCGGCTCGGACGTGAAGCGTTCGGCGTGGATCGCGGCGCTTTCGGTTTTGGTCTTGGCGTGGGCGGCGCCCGCTCTGTCGGCCGCGCAATCCAGTGAGGGGCAAGGCGCCGGCGGCGCCGCCGACGGCGAACGGCAAGGACCCGACGAGGCCGCGGCGACGGGATCGTCTCCTTTTGCGTGGGACGGCAATATCGGTTTCGTCGCCTACCAGTCCTCTATCAAGCCGGGGAAATGGCATCCCGTTTGGGTCTCGATCCGGGCGAAGGAGCGCGACATCGTCGGCGATCTCATTTTTCGCCAGGAGAACAACCCCCTCCTCGTCCAGGCGCCGGTTCGAGTGGCCAAGGGAACGCAGAAGATCATCCGTTCCTACTTCAAGCCGGGAGGCCGGTTCCCGGAGATCGAGGCGGCGCTCCGCGCCAAGGGCGTCGGCGCAGAGACCATGGCGATCCCCTTTCGGCTTGTTGACGAGCGCGACCAGCACTTCCTCGTCTTGGCGGAGCAATCGGGAGGGTTCTCTTTCCTGAATCGCCGAGCGCCGGACGGCGCGCCGGGCGCTCAGACCTCGCCGCTTCCCGAGGTTTGCGTGATGTACGGCTCGGTCGACATGCTGCCCGACGATCCCATCGCCCTCGAGCCGTTGGACGCCATCGTTCTGAACGGCCCGCAGGTTCGAGCGATTCGCAAAGAGCAGTGGGAGGCGATCGAGACGTGGACGGCGATGGGAGGAAGACTCCTGATCGGCGCCGGCCGCCACCAGCCCTTCATCCAGCAGTCGAACCTGCGCAGTCCCTTTGGGATCGTTCTGCGGGACCCCGAGCCGCTCGACTTGGCCGGCCTCTTCCCTGCCCGGTCCGGGGATGACGGCCCCACCGTCCTCGCCTCATGGCCTGAGCCTCCAGAGGGGGGCTGGGATGCGGTCTGGATCGGCGACGCGCAGCGTCCCTTTCTGGCCGGCCGACGCGTGGGTCGAGGGCAAGTCAGCGTCTGCGCCGCCGCCTTGGACCCAGAGGTCCTCGCAGCGATCAACGAGGGGATGAGCGACGCCCAACGGGTCTGGGCCCGGGCTCTGGAGCGCCATCGTTCGGAGAGTCCCTTGCAGCGGACGGTCGACGAACGGGAAGAGGCCGTCTCCCTCGCTCTGCAAATGCCGTTTGGTTTTCAATTGGCCGGCGCCTGGTGGGTCTTTTCGTACCTTGCGCTCTACATTCTCGTCTCTCTCCCGCTGACGTGGATCGTCTGCGGCAGGCTCAAACGCCGCGCCTGGGCGTGGCCCATCGCCATGCTCCTTGCCCTTGGGTTCGCAGCCTACGGCTACGTAAGCGGCGCGCTCAGCCAAGTCCGCGATTTCGTGCTGAACGAGGTCGCTTTCGTGAACCGCCCGGGTCCCGCCGGTCGGGCCCGCGCGACGACGCTCAGCGCCGTTTACTCGCCTCGGCACTTCCGGACGGACTTCCAGGCCGACGCCAAGGTCTTCGTCGCCGGCTCCGTCCCGGGCATGCCGCGGGACTTCCCCGGGACCCGGCCCGGATCTGATCTTTACAGCAACCGGCCGCTCACGGTGTCCTTCGGTCGCTCCGTCGCCGTGCGCGGCTTTTCGATCTATCCGTGGTCCGCGCGCAACTTGCGGACGGATTTCACGGTCGAGGTCGCGGGCGGCATCGAAGTCCGGGAGCTGGTGGAGAAAGACCAACCCACAGGCCGATGGAAGGGGGTCCTGGTAAACCGCTCGCCGTGGTCGTTCTCCCGGTGGTGGCTGAGCGACGGCGTGCGCTGGAGCGCTGCCGACGGCGTCCGGCTTGATCCGGGCGAGTCCGTCGACCTCTCCGCTTTGGGCGCGATCTCTGCCGTCGTCGCTTTCGTCGGGCTTCGCGACGCCCTGGACCGGGTCTTCCTCAAGGACAGACGCCAAGCGGAAGGGGACAAGAAAGGACGGCCCGACTACTTGTATGACCAATGGCGAGGCTGCTTCGGCCAGGAATCCCCGCCGGAGCTGGCGCAAGGGCCGTTCTTCATCGGCGAGGTCGAGGGTTCGCTGTCGCCCGTGGCGGGCGCCCTCGACGTTGACCAACAAACGGTGCGACTCTTCTACGAGCAGGGACTCGTGACAACGCCGACGGCGCGCGGGGGGATTGTGGACCGTTCGGCGGATCGCTGGCAGCTCGTGGTCGACGACGCGGAGGCGCGACGCGTTCTGACGACGCAGTTCGGCGCTGGTCTCGACGGCGTCGATGGCGCGTTCATACCGTTGGACACGGCGGACGTTCAACTGGTCCCCGATCGCGCGTTCATGGCCAACGCGTCAGATCGCGCGGAGATCCGATTCCGACTCGAAGGCTATCCCCCGAAGGAACAGCGGCAAGGCGGGCGCCCTATGCGAAGCTTCTTCCCCGTGTGGGTCTGGAACGTGCAGACGGGGAAGTGGGACTCTCAGGGCGTCTGGACCGGGGAGGGCGATATGCTCGCCAACCTGTCAGACTATCTGCACCCCGCAACGTCGGCGATCGCCGTTCGCATCGACGCCAGACTGGCCATGATTGTCTACTCCCCGAAGGCGGGGACGGAGGAGGAGAAGAAGGCGCTGGAAATCGGGGCAGAGGCGGTCGGGCGGCGCGACCCGGTCGGGACGATTCAGCCCGGGCCCATGTTCATATTGATCCGCGATCTTCAGGTCACGCTCGTTCCCGGGAACGCAACAACGCCGTAGGCGCCTAGCCGGATAATGCCGGCTAGGACAGAATTGCGGAGACATGATGCCGGAAAAGAGCCGCGCGGGGGACAGAAGGGACAAGAGGCACGCCTCTCATCTCATACCTCACGGAGAGAAGCCATGATTGAAATCGAGCGCTTCACGAAACGATTCGGCAAACTCACGGCGGTGGACGATCTTTCGATGAAGATCGCCGAGGGGGAGATCTGCGGGTTCATCGGTCCGAACGGCGCGGGGAAATCCACGACGATCCGCTTCCTGGCCACGCTCAGCAAGGCGACCGCGGGAGACGCCCGCATCGCGGGGCACAGCGTCACCCGGGCGCCGCGCAAAGTGCGCGCCGTCATCGGCTACATGCCCGAGGAGTTCGGCGTTTACGACGGCATGCGCGTCTGGGAATACATCGACTTCTTCGGCGCCGCCTTCGGGATCAAACTGGCCAAACGGCGGAAGGTGGTCGACGACGTTCTCGAACTCGTCGATCTCTCCTTCAAGAAAGACGATATGGTCCAGTCGCTCTCCCGCGGCATGAAGCAGCGCCTGTGCCTCGCCAAATCTCTCGTGCACGACCCGCAGGCCCTGATTCTCGACGAGCCCGCCTCTGGACTCGACCCCCGCGCGCGCATCGAGATGAAGGCGCTTCTCAAGGAACTGCGCCGCATGGGGAAGACGATTCTCATCTCCTCGCACATCCTCAGCGAGCTCGCCGATCTCTGCGACTCGGTGGCCATCATCGAGCGGGGAAAACTCCTCGCTTTCGGCAACATCAAGGAGATCGGCCAGAAACTGCGCGAGCATCGTCTGTTGGAGATCCGGCTGCCCGACACCTCCGTCACCCTCAACGACATTCTCGACCGTCACCCGAACGTGGCCAACTACGACGAGTTCGGCGGGCTCTACTCCGTTCGCTTTTCGGGCGACAACGAAGCGATCATCGCTCTGAATCAGAGGATGATCCAAGCCGGCGTTCCTCTCATCACGCTGCGGGAGCTCGCGACGGACCTCGAAGAGATGTTCATGCGGATCACGACGGGGGCGGTGCATTGAGGAGAGGCTAATTCCCAAGAGAAAACCATGCATTATGTCCGCGCCATCATCTTCAAGGAACTGCGCACGATTCTGCGGAGCCCAAAGGCGTTCTTTTCGCTGCTCGCGATCCTGGCGGCTTCGGGAGGCGCGTTCTGGGTGTTCTGGATGGCGGAGGCCGGCAGCGTCGGTCTGATGGGCCGCGTGCAGTTCTCCCGCACGGTGTTTCTCGTCCTGAACGTCGCGCAGATCTGCGCGCTCGGACTCATCGCGCCCGTCATGACCGCCACGGTCGTGACGGGCGAACGCGAGGGGAAGACCCTCGAGATGCTCTATTGCACGAGGATTCCGCGTTTCCACATCCTCTTGGGCAAATGGCTCGCCACGATTCTCTTTCAGCTCATCCTCATCGTTTGCCTTCTGCCGATCCTGACGCTCAGCTTTCAGCTCGGGGGCGTGGGGCTGGACGAGTTTCTCTTCGCGGCGGCGATGACGAGCCTGACGGTGTTGACCTACGGCATGATCGGCTTGGCCTGTTCAACTCGGTTCCGCAGAACGACGCCCGCGCTGTTCGTCGCTCTGGCCATCGTCTTATTCCTCGGTCTCGGCGTTCCTCTCGGCCTGGTCATTCTGGATGAAATGGGCCTCTACGATCTGAAAGGAGTGGGCCTCCTCGCTCTTCGGATGAGGGGGCTCGTGGATCACCTCATCGTCGTTTCTCCCGCGGTGGCGTGGGTCGTTTTCTCGTACGACTACTTCGAGCAGTCTGCAACGGCCTCGCTCGCTCTTGCCGATCTGTTCACGTCCTCCACCTTTCTCTGGCATCTCTTCTTCCAGAGTTGCTTCTTCTTCGCGGCGGCGTTCCTCGGCTGGAAGGGCCTCGCGCGCGCCGACGTCGAGCGGGCCGTCGTCGCGCGCAAGCCAATCGATGATCCCGGCCTCCTGGAAAGACGCCGCAAGCGATTCCCTTACTATCTCATCGATCCCTTGCGACGGGCGAGGCCGATTCAGGACAATCAGAACCCCGCGTACGTCAAGGAACTGCGCACCGCGACCCTCGGCAAGATGACGCTTCTCATCCGCATGACCTATGCCGTCATCCTCCTCTCGTTCTTCGTCGCCTATTCCCTCATTCTTGCGTCAACTCCCGACGCGGCCAAGTTCCTGGCGACCTGGACGATCTCGGTCCTTCTTCTCTTCATCCCCATCCTGGCGGCGACCAGCGTTACCCGGGAACGGGAAGAAGGGACAATGGATCTTCTCCGGACAACCACCCTCGACGCCGGGGCGATTGTCCGCGCGAAACTCCGTGTCGCGTTACGCTTTCTCGCCGTGTTGGGGCTCAGCTTGGCCTTCATCCCCACGCTCTCCCTTTTCCTCCTCACTCTCTTCGGCGGCTCGATCCCCGGCGACGGGACCGACGCGGTGGCCGCCTTGGAAGCGCTCCTTCATGTCCTCGCCATGGCCGTCCCCACCGCCGCCTTTGTGCTGTTCTACGCTTCCCTCTGCGTCTTCTGTTCGGCGCTTTTCAGACGCAACGTCACCGCCGTCGTCGTCAGCTACATATTCATCGGCCTTCTGATCATCTCGCCAGCATTCTTGACTGTGGCGGGACTGGCTGTGGATGACGTCTTCAGGGGCGCCCACATGGGGTGGTTGGGCCGTTCGCTGGAGTATCGTATGTTCCTCATGCAGGCGCTTACAGGCCCCTTTCTTTCCCCTTACTTCTACTGGTTTCCCGACGGTTGGTCCGACAGAAAGTTCTTCCTCCTTTTCCCTCACTGGTCGGAACTCAGGACTCACTGGTGGGACCTCAGGCAGATCGTCGCCCATGCCGCCGTACTCCTCGCCGCATCGTGGGCCGTCTTGAAACTGGCCGCGCTCCGCCTAGAAAAGGGGTTCAAGAAGTGAGCGGTTCGCCAACAGGCGCGTACGGTCACCAGTTCTTTGCCGCGGTTTGCCGCCGTCGGCCTGCGCGCTCCCGCCTGCGCTGCGCGGCGATGGCCGTTCTCCTGCTAAGCGGCGGCCTCGCCGCGGCTCAGGACGCCGCGCCGGATGAGCCCGCCCCCCCCGCCTTGAACAACGCCGAGGGCGCCGCGGCGCAGGACGTCGCGCGCGCGCCCTCGGACGGAGTGGAAACGGAAGAGAAACGGCGGGAAGAGACGATCGGCCTCTGGAGAAAACTGTTTGGCGGGCGCGCCGGGAAAGAGAAGGAGAAAGCGGAACCCGCTTTCAAGATCGACGTGAGCGTCGGCTACGCCACTTATCAGGCGGAGATGAAACCGGGACGCTGGTACCCCGTCTGGGTGCGCATCGAGGCGAAAAAAGGGGACGCCGAAGGCGTGGTCGCGCTCACCCAAGTGGAGAATCCCCTGGAGGTGGAGGTCCCCTTTTTCGTCACCGAGGGATCGACGAAGATCTACCCGTCCTACTTTCGACTCAGGCCGAACGATGTCAACATCTCAAACGCTCAGATCGACGCCGAAGTTCGCGCCAAAGGCGAGCGGCGACCAGAGACGATCCCCCTGCCTTATCCCGTGGCGCCCCCCGGCGCCCGCCATGTTCTGATCTTGTCCGAAGAACGGGGCGGCTTCCGGAGCCTGGTCCGCAGAACGCCGGATGGGGGCGAGAGAGCGGGCTCTTCGCCCCCCGAGCGCCGCGTCATTTACGGAGATCCGGCCTTGTTGCCGGCCGCCCCCGCTGCGCTGGCGGGCATCGACGCCGTCATCATCAACGGCGCCCAAGTTCGCCAGATTAGCAGAGCGCGTTGGAAGGTTCTGCAGCAGTGGGTGGCTTCGGGCGGGAATCTGCTCCTGGCTGGAGGCCGGCATCTGCCGTTCATCGAACAGTCGAACCTAGCCGGCGCGTTCGGCGCCCGGATCAAACCGGCCGAGCCGGTCGGTCTCGGCGTCCTGGACGGCGCGACGTCCGCCACGTCGGAAGAGGCCGCCCAGACATTGGCGGCCTTCCCGGAGAACGATCCGGGTTTCTGGGACTGGCTCTGGCTCGGCGACCGGAGAACGCCGTGGATCGTCGGCAAGCGCGTCGGCGCGGGCTCGTTTCACTACTGCGCAATCGATCTGGGGCTTGAAAACGTCGAGCGGATCAACCGGCTTGGCGGGTCCGAAGCCCTGTGGGGGGGGATTCTCGATCGCGAGGCCGCTCCGAGCGAGCTGGATCTGATTGCGCAGTACGCCGGGGGCGCGATCGAGAAAGGCCTTCAGCAGACCTTTGTCATCAGCCTCGCCGGCCTGAAGTGGGTGTTCTTCTACTTGCTTCTCTACAACGCCTTCGCCCTGCCTCTGAACCGATGGGTCTGCCGGCGAATGAAACGGCCGGACGTGAGCTGGGCGCTCTTCCTGGCGCTCGCCCTTGGGTTTGCGTGGTTCGGCTACGTCAGCGGCGCGCAACGACAGAGAAAGACGTTCCAGGTCAACGAGCTGACGCTGATGCGCAAGTCGCCCGGCGTCGCGGACGCCCGCGCCTCGGCTTTCAGCGTCGTTTTCTCTCCAGGGAAATATCGTGAGGACGTCCAAGCGGATGGGCTGTTCTTCCCCGAGCAGATTGCCGCAGTCCTCGCCGAGGATGCTCAACAAGGGCCGTACGTCATGCCGGGGCCCTGGCCCCGACCTTCCGGAAGGCCCGTGCGTCCCCGTCCGCGGCCGCGACCCTCGCCGCCCGTGAGCGCTCCCGTCCCGAAGATCCGGCTCGCGTTCGAGGCTGGCACCCAGTTGCGGGAATTCCGGCTGTTCTCCTATGACGCGAAGAGCTACAAGACCGATTCCGCGCTCGAGAATTGCGGGGGAATCGCCGTCCGGGAGCCTCTGCGATTCCAGCCGGACAGTCCTCGGGCTCCAGCCGGCCGCATCGTTAACGAAACGCCCTGGACCTTCCGTCGGTCCTGGATCGGGAACGGGTCGAAGTTCTGGATCTTCGACGGGCCGTGGAGGCCGGGCGAGAGCCTGGACACGTCGGAGATGACCGTGCCTTCAGGCGTTGGGGGCTGGCGCAATCTCGTCGAGAACGTGGCGCTGGCCGGCTTCGGTCTCGCCCGGAGGGAGACGGATGCCGCGCAGGCGCCTCCGGCCGCCCCTCCCAGCTCGGCGGCGGACGCCGAGCCCTCGCCGGGGTGGTCTGAGGCGGACTGGGGCCCGTACGCGAGTCGGCGTCAATCCGACGGCGGGTTCTATTTCTGGGGCGAAACGGACGCCGACTTTCCCTCCCTCTTCTCGAACATGGACGCCGGCATGAACGTGCGGCGGGTGATCTTCGAGCAGGTGTTGCCGGTTCCTAACCCTCTTCCCGCCCAGATCGAGGAGTTTCACACCTCGGTTTCCCTAGACGGGGGGGAATAGAAGATGCCCGCGGGTTCGCCTCTCATCCTGGCCGCTTTCCCCGGACTCCTGGAGATCCTGGTTGTGAGTCTGGTCCTTTGGCTCGCGTTCCGGGCGTGGCAGAGGGGGAGGGAAGCGCGCCTTCGCAACAAGCGCGTGAACGGGGAGCTCCGGAGACTGATTGCATCGCACATGTCCCGCGATCCAGCTGCGCCGCCATTCTCGCCTCTCGGCCGCCGCGCCGGCGAATTCTTCCTTCGCCCTCCCGCCGTGGCGACTCTGCTGGGGAAAGAGTTGCGCACCATGCTCCGCTCGCCCCGCGCCGTCTGGCTGTTGGGCGTCCTGATGTTGGGCGCGAGCGTGTATTTCCTCGTCTTCTGGCGCGAGCACGCCCTCGGCGCGACGCTCGCCTCCCGGGCGCAGCTGTCGAGGATGGCGTTCGCCGTGCTTTACATCACGCAGTTCACCACGCTCAGTCTGATCTCCGCCGTCATGGCCTCGACCGTGGTGACCGTCGAGCGCGAAAACAAGACGCTGGACGTTCTTTACTGCACCCGGTTTTCCCGGCTCGAGATCCTATTCGCCAAGTGGCTCTCCATGATTCTCTACCAGGTGATCCTGTTCGTCGGCCTCTTGCCCATCCTCGCCTTGACCTTCCAGCTGGGCGGAGTGGACCTCGTGGACTACATCGGCGCCGCCATTCTGATCGCCGCGGGCATCGCCTCCTACGGCATGGTGGGTCTGGCCTTCTCCACTTACTTGCGCCGGACAATGAACGCTTTGATGGCCTCGGTCGTCGCGACGCTTGCCATCGGCCTCGCGATCCCCGCCTACCGCATTTACGGCTTCTGGGGAATCGGAGGCTGGCGCGATCCCGACGCGGGCGCCTTCGGCGCCCATTTCGTCCTGTACCTGTTCTTCATGCTTGCCGTGTTCGCCGTGGCTTGCGTCTGCGCCTGGCACGGACTGACGCAGACCGACTCCACTCGCCCGACCGTCGCGCTGCACGTCATCAAGGACCCGCGCGTTCTGCGGGACAGACGTCGGACATGGCCCTACTACATGATCGATCCTCTGGCTCGCAACGAGGAGATCGGCGATCGGCGCAATCCGGTTTTCATCAAAGAGCAGCGCGTGGGCGGGCTCGCGCGGGTCGACGTCCTCATCCGACTCGGATATGGCGCGGTCTTCGCCTCAATCGTCCTGACAAGCGCCATGGGTTTCCGGGGCGACATCGAAGCCTTCAGCTTCTTTGCCAAGTGGATGGTCGCGCTGATCGCCCTCTTCGTCCCGGTCGTTTCGGCGACGGCCATCAGCAAAGAGCGCGAGGAAAAGACGATGGACCTGCTCATGAGCTCACTCGTGTCGCCTCGCCGGATCGTCTGGGCGAAAGCCCTGATCCCGATCCGCTTCTTTCTGGCGCTGGCGTTGGTCTCTTTGATCTTCCCCGGCCTCATTCAAGTCAGCATGCACACGCTTTACCCCTCCTGGACGGCGGGCAGTCGCCTATCGACGCCCATGGTCGCCCTGGCGAAAGTCGCGCCCATGATGTTGGCTTTCGGCGTTCTCTATGCCGCCGCGGGGGTGTTCTGCTCGAGTCTCTGCAAGCGCAACATTTCGGCGATCGTCTCGACCTATCTCCTGGTTCTCGCCATGATGGGCGCGCCTCTCCTCGTTGACCTGCTGTTCGAAATGTTGAGGGGGACGCCGACGTCTCTTGCCCGCGGAGTCGCCCTCGCGTACGAGGCTCTGGGCCGTCTGCGCGACTACGTGTGCCCGCTGATCAGCCCGATCCATTACTTTGGCAGGAAGGTGAACCCTCTCGGGGACTTCGGTTTCGGGAGCCGCGACTCCTGGGCGTCGATCGGGCTTTCGGTGTGCATCATGGCGGCCGCGTCCGTTGCGCTGCTGGAACTGACGGCGCAGGTCATTGGCCGGAGAATCCGGGATTGAGATTCAGGCGAGACGCCGAGCAACGGCCCCGCTCTCGGCGGCTAGACGCATTCGAGGAGGGGCGATCGAGGTCCTATGTCTGCGCCAGCCCCTCGACCTCGGCGCTGGAAAGCGCCTTGTCAATGTCGAGGAGGATCTGGACTCCTCCCCTCGCCTTTGACACCCCCATGATGAAGTCCGTGTCGACGCCGGCGCCGAATTGCGGCGGGGGCTCGATGTCGCTCCCGTCGATGTCGAGCGCCTCCGAGACCGCATCGACGAGGACGCCGATTTGGAGCGCCGTCTCACCACTCTCCACCCTGACGACGATGATGCAGGTCTCCGGGGCGTCCTCTACTGCGTCCATTCTCAATTTCCGGCGCAGTTCGACCACCGGAATGACCCGCCCGCGCAGGTTGATGACCCCCCGCACATAGTCCGGGCTGCAGGGAACCGCCGTGATCTCCACCATCTTGGTGATCTCCATCACCTTGGCGATCTCGATCCCGTACTCTTCATGGCCGAGCCGAAAGGTCAGGTATTTGCCCGCTGCGGCATCCATCGAGCCGGCCTCTTTTCCCGGCGACTTGGCTCCCTGCCGGTTACTTCTTGCCTGGACCCTTGGGCCCGGACTCTTCCTCGTAACCTTTGCTAATGGAGGAGCGCATGTCGGTGTCGGCGACGATGTTCTTCATCTTGTAGTAGTCCATGATGCCGAGATGGCCCAGGCGGAACGCTTCGGCCATAGCGAGGGGCACTTGGGCCTCGGCCTCCACGACTTTGGCGCGCATCTCCTGCTCGCGGGCCTTCATTTCCTGTTCGGCGGCGACCGCCATGGCGCGGCGCTGCTCGGCGCGGGCCTGGGCGATCTGCTTGTCCGCCTCCGCCTGGTCGATCTGCAGTTTGGCGCCGATATTCTGGCCGACGTCGATGTCGGCGATGTCGATGGAGAGAATGCTGAAGGCCGTGCCGGAATCCAGGCCGCGCGCGAGCACGGCCTTCGAGATCCTGTCGGGGTTTTCGAGGACTTCCTTGTGCGAGTTCGCCGAGCCGATGGAACTCACGATGCCTTCCCCGACCCGGGCAATGATGGTCTCCTCGGTGGCGCCGCCGACGAGACGTTCGAGATTCGCCCGCACGGTGACGCGCGCCTTGGCGCGCAGCTGGATGCCGTCCTTGGCCACGGCGTCAATGGTTGACCGCCCTCCGGCGGGATTGGGACAGTCAATGACGCGCGGCTCGACGCTCATTTTCACGGCTTCAAGCACGTTGCGGCCGGCGAGGTCGATGGCGCAAGCCTGGTCGACACTCAAATCGATTCTCGCCTTCTGGGACGAGATCAGCGCCTGGACGACCATCCACACGTTCCCGCCGGCCAGGTAATGGCTTTCGAGTTGCATGCGCGTGGCGGGAACGCGCGCCTGGACCGCCGCGATCATGGGATTGACGATGAGCGAGGGCGCCACACGCCGGAAGCGCATGCCGATCATGTCGACGAGGCCCACGGGCGTTCGCGTCAGCTTCGCCGCGATCCAGAGCTTGACTGGAATCAGCCAGAGAAAAAGCCAGAGAAACAGAATGATGAGAGCCACGCCGAGGGCGAGCATAACGGCCAGATTGTCAACCTGGCCCGCGACCGCAAGGGTGGACGAGAGGAATTGCGCGTTCATGAGAGCCCCTCCTTTTTGGGCCGAACCGGCGTCTCTCAGACCCCCGAGCTCGCCGGATTCATCAAGATATGCCAAACTCTACAGGCTTGCCGCTTCCCGGACGGAGCCCTGCTCGGTCTATCGGACACGGCGGCGGCAAACGCCTTCATGCTTCCTCTTCCTTACACGATTCGGGGACGGCTGGCAAGGGTTTTGATCGGGCAGCCGCGATCGC
>DATKZW010000453.1:0-13415 GCA_035527775.1 Sumerlaeia bacterium
CCGACTGGACCCCGAGGCGGCGCGCCGCGCGGTAGAGTCCGTTCCGCGCGTGCGCAAGGCCGTTGTGGCAAAGCGCTACCCGAGCCGCCTGGAGATCGTCGTCGAGCAGCGCCGCATCGCCGTCCTCTTGCTTCACGACCCCATACTGGCCATTGACGCCGAGGGCGTTGTGATTGAAAAACTGACGTTGCGCCATCGCCCGGTTCTCGAGTTCCCTTTCGTCTCGGGATTGGAGCTCGGACGGATGCGCTTGGGCGACCGGGTCGCAAGTGAGGGCTTGACACGGGCGCTCCAACTGCTATCATCCTTGGAGAAAGGCAAGCCGACCTTGGCTGCCGAGGTCTCTGAGGTCCACTGTGACACCGAAAACCGTCTGACCTTGATCCTGAAAGGGGGCACGGAAGTCCGCTTCGGCGCAGATGACCCGATCTGGAAGATGCCGATTCTGGAAACGTTCATCCGAGAACGAGGCGCGGCCCAGAAGTTCGCCTACATCGACCTGAGACTGGACGGGCAGGTTCCCGCCATGCTGAAAGAGGAAGCCGCCCGCCGCCGTCTTGCCGCGTCGGCCCTTGCGCCGATGGAGGGGGAGTGACGCTGCGGCTCCCGGGGCGGACCTGATCGCCATCTCGTTGCTCGCATTGCATTCGTGGCTACGCCGCAGGATTTCGGGGCGGAGAATCCGCGCGGCGTGTTTCCCGTTCAACCTGCAGAGGATTCCCCCAGCATGTTCCGTGGAAAGAACCGACGACACCGCATTCTGACTGGACTCGATATCGGGACGACGAAGGTCTGCGCAATCATCGGGCAAGCCGACGCCGAAGGGAATCTCACGATTCTCGGAATGGGCTCTTGCCCCTCGCGCGGGCTTCAGTGCGGCGAAATCTCTGAAATCCAACCCACAATCGACGCCATCTGTCGCGCCGTCGATCAGGCGACGGAGGTCGCCAATGTGACCGTGGGCGACGTGTATGTCGGGATCGCCGGCGACCATATCCAAAGCATGAATTCCAACGCTGTCGTCGAGATTCGGCACCCCGCTTGGGGGATTGACGAGAAGGATCGCCGCCGCGCGATTCAGAAGGCCAGCGAAGTCACCCTCCCCGAGGACATGGCCTTGATCCATTCCATCGTGCAGGAGTTCCGTATCAACGGCGGCCGCGCGACGCCAAACCCGATGGGGCTCAGCGGGTCCAGTCTCGAAGTCTACACCCATCTCGTCACGTCGAAAGTCGACTCTCTCAACAACGTCATCCGTTGCGTGCGCCGAGCCGGTTTCCGCCATCCTCAGGTCGTGCTGCAGTCGCTGGCCTCCTCCATGAGCGTTGTCAACCCCCACGAGCTGGAGCTGGGCTGCGCGCTGATCGACATTGGCGGGGGAACCACCGACGTGGCCATCTCCGTCGAAGGCGCCATCCGCGCCAGCCGGGAGATTAACCTGGGAGGCGACCGCATTACGCGAGACATCGCCGAAATCCTCCCCTGCGCGCTCAACCACGCCGAGAACGCCAAGAAACGGCTCGGCTGCGCCTTGCCCGAAATGGTCGAGCGCGGACGGACTTTTCAACTGCCGGCCATGGGAGACTTCAACCGAGGATGCACCCATGAGGAATACCTTCTGGCCGAAATCATCGAGGCGCGCCTCGAGGACATCTTCCAGATCGTCCGTCGCTTCATTGACGAATCCGGCCTGCGCGACCGTCTGCACGCCGGCGCCATCCTCACCGGCGGCACTTCGCTCCTCCAGGGCATTACCGACGTGGCCGAACGCATTCTCGACATGAAATGCCGGACCGGCGCGCCGCGGGGGTTGAAAGGTTTCGCCCCCGTCGTCAGCAGTCCGATCTATTCCACCGGAGTCGGCCTGATTCTTTACGGGCTCCACGCCGATCCTCAGGCAGCGGGGCATCAGCGCGGCGGAGCGCGCCGCTTCCTTGAATACGTGGTGGACAATTTCACGTAAGGCCCGGCGGGGGATTCCGTCGCCGTTGCCCGACGGATCCCAACAAGCCGCCGAGTCCCCGGGAGACGCGAAAATGGACGAAATCGAATTTGTTGAGGACACAGCGCCCTTGACTCGCATCAAGGTGATCGGCGTCGGGGGCGGCGGATCGAACGCCGTCGACAGCATGATCGACATGGGCTTGACCGGCGTGGATTTCTGCAATATCAACACGGACCTGCAGGCCCTTCAACTGTCGAAATCGCCGAACAAGTTGCATATCGGCCGAGAGATCACGCACGGCATGGGGTGCGGCGGCGATCCGGCCCAAGGCGAAAAAGCCGCCTTGGCCTCCAAGGAACAGATAACCCAAGCGCTCGGCGACTGCGACATGGTTTTCATCGCCACCGGTCTGGGGGGAGGCACCGGCACGGGCGCGGCGCCCGTGGTCGCGGAGATCGCCAAGTCGCTCGGGCTGCTCACGGTTGCCATCGTCACGAAGCCATTCGCCTTCGAGGGACCTCAACGCCACAGGCGGGCCGAGCAGGGCTTGGCGAAGTTGAGCGAATTCGTCGACACGAAAATCGTCATCCTCAACGACAAGCTCACCGAAACGGTCGGCCCGAAGACGCCGCTCACCGAAGCCTTCGATCTTGTGAACCGCGTGTTGGCCCAAGGCGTTCACGCCATCAGCGACCTGATCAGCGTCCCGGGCGAAATCAACGTCGACTTCATGGACGTGAAGACGGTCATGGGCGAGACGGGCGGGGCGGTCATGGGCGTCGGCATCGGCAAAGGGGAAAACCGCGCCACGGAAGCGGTCAAGAAAGCCTGCGCCAGTCCCCTTCAGGAGAAGATCGTCATCGAGGGCGCCAGGGGCGTGCTCATTTCCATTACCAGCAGCCCCGACGTCTCGCTCCAGGAGATCAACGCCGCCACCTCCGCCGTCTACGAAGTGGCGGATCCCGAAGCGAACATCATCTTCGGCATGGTGATCGATCCTTCGCTCAAAGATGAAATGCGGGTCACCATCATCGCCACGGGCTTTCCCGACGAAGACGACCGTTTCCCCGCCAAACATCCGCGCGACGAGGAGCTCTCGTCGCCGAAGACCGACCTGGACCTTGAAACGAAGCTGCGCTCCATGATGTCGGCCGATGAACCTTCGGAACCGGAGGAAGACCTCCCTGCCGAAATCGTTTCGGCTCCCGAGCCGCAAGTCGCGCCGCAGACGGCTTCCCCGAGACCGCCGGCTGCGGGCCATCAGGCCGCCCCTCCTAAGACGGAGTCGCAGCTGCCTTTCGATTTCCCTTCGAGCTCCGGGCGAACGCGCGAGGCGACCGGACCCGCGCGGCCGGCAACCGGAGCGCAGCCTCAACAAGCGGTTGCTGTATCGCAGGCTTCCCCATCCACGGCAACGTCGGCCAGGCCTGCCGCGCCTCCCGCGCCCACGCCGGATGAGCGAAAAAAGAGCGAGCATCCGACGACCGACCTAAACACCCCTGCGTATCTGAGGCGGCGGAAGACGCTCTTCGAGTAGGAGGGCCGGCGTCTCTCCCGGGGGCAAGGACTCAAGCGTTCCGTTTCAGCTGCGGCTCGGCGCCCCAAGTCGACGCCGCCCGCGCCACAGCGCCGCGGGGGGGACCTCACTGACTATACTCGAAGGGGTACTCAGCCAGATAAAAGGCCATATCCGTGATAATCATGGCGCGAAAGAGATCGCCCCTGCTCTTTGTGCCGTTCGTCGGATCGTATGGGATGGCCACGCCGTCGACGCAATCGTAGTGCCATCGGGCCCAATGGCCCCCTACGTTGTCCGGCCCGGCGGAAGCGACGATGTTGTAGGTGAAGTTGTTGGTGGACATGGAGCCTCGCGTGTCGTAGGCAAATGGCATGTTCTTTGAGAAGGGGTCTTTGGGGACGCTCGTTATGTAGGCGATCGGCGACGTGAGGGGATTGAAGAATGAAAAACAGTAGTATTGGGGACCGACGCTTATGTCGAAGTCGGGCGTCCGTCCCGGGTTTTCGCTGAAGAACGTCAAGTTTTGGTACGGTCCCGCCCCATCATTCGCGTCATCGGGGACGTAGTTGTTGTCGATGAAGTAAGACTTGAAGGCCGTGTCCAGTGCGCGCAGCTCGGACTGGGCGCGCGCAACCTTCGACCGGACCTGAGCCTCCAAGAAGTTGGGCACCGCAATTGCCGCAAGAATGGCAATAATGGCCACCACGATCAACAGTTCGATGAGTGTGAATCCAACCAGCTTCTTCATGGTCATCTGTCCTCCCTTCTAATCGTCGCACGACCAAACGGGGTCGCGCCTTTCCCCGCCATCGTAAGACGCCCGACTCCTCCGGCCGCAACGGTCCACTTCGCCTTTCATTCCGCACGTCCTCCCGTCGCTGGAAAATGGCATTCCGCGTGGCTAGTGTAAAGGAAAAAGAAGGGGGCCCTCCGCCAACCGGACCTGCGCACGCGACTGTTGCACACTTTTCACACCCCCTCTCAGAGCAGTTAAGCTGGCGGCGCTCCGTCTGCTCCGTCTGCTCCTTGACAACCCACCGAGGCTGGGCTATGAAAAACCCCGGCGCCATTCCGCGCACGCCTCGCCCCGAGGCGCGGACGCCTCGAGCGACATCGCCCCCTGAACCCTTCTTCGCGGCAGAGCCCCGCTCGGGAGCCGGTTCGGACGGACCCGGCCAATGCTTGAGAGAACGATCCGGCAACGCAGATTCCTGTTGTTTCTCGTCGATCTCCTGGCCACCCTCCTGGCGTTCTGGCTCGCCTACGCGATTCGGTTCCACGTGGAGACGGGACTCTGGAAAGCAGTGGACGAGCCGCTGCAAGCCTACCTCTTGCTCACCCTCCCCGTCTGCTCCATCTGGCTCTTCATGTGCCAGCGTGTCGGCCTCTACGGTCCTCCTTCGATGCGCCAAGCCTTTTCGGAACTCCGGAGCTTCATTCGCGCCGGCGTCCTGGGCGTCATCATCCTCTTCGCTCTGACTTACGCTCTGCGGATCTGGCCGGAGCCGGCCCGCGTTTTCGTTGCCTTCTTTTCGGTTGGGGCGGTGGTCTTCCCGATGGCCGGACGGTGGCTGGTGCGAACCGCGACGACACGCTGGCTGGCCGACGGCATGTCGGTGCGACGCGTCCTCGTGGTCGGCGCCAGCGCCGCGGGACGCGACGTGGCGGAGGGGATTCGTCAGCAAGCCGTCGGCTTCCGAATGGTCGGGTTCCTCGACGACAAGGAAGAGGTCGGCGCGGAAATCACGGAGGGAATAAAGGTCCTCGGCCGGGTCTCCGAGCTGGAGTCCTGCGTACGTCATCATGCCATCGACGAGGTGATCGTTGCTCTGTCCGGATCGAGTCACGAGGAACAGGCCGCGTTGATAGAGAAGTGCCTGGGCCTCCATGTCGTCTGGAAAATCGTCCCCACCCAGTATGACATGCTGCTGGATCGCATCTCGGTCGATGAGGTGGCCGGCGTGCCCCTGATCGGTATGAAGACGAGCAACATCATCGGCGTCAACTACGCCGTCAAACGGACCGTCGACGTCGTCGGCGCCCTGCTCCTGCTCCTATCCAGTCTTCCTCTCATGATCGTGGTCGCCATCGCGATCAAGTTGACGTCTCCCGGTCCCATCTTCTTCGGTCAGACGCGCATCGGCTGCAAGCAACGCCCCTTCCGATTCCTGAAGTTCCGATCCATGGTCGTCGACGCCGAAGCCCGCAAGCCCGACTTGGCCGACATCAACGAGCGAGAAGGACCCGTCTTCAAGATTAGAGACGACCCGCGCGTGACGTCCGTCGGACGCCTCATCCGCAAGTTCAGCATCGACGAGCTGCCGCAGCTCCTTCACGTTCTTCGCGGGGACATGAGTCTCATCGGGCCTCGTCCGCCGCTGCCCGAGGAAGTCGCCCAGTACGAAGAATGGCAGAAACGCAGGCTGGACGCGCCGCCCGGCATCACGGGGCTTTGGCAGGTGAGCGGCCGCACCCGTCTGGATTTCGACGAGATGGTTCAGCTGGACCTCCATTACCTTGAGAACTGGTCGTTGATGCTCGACTTGAGGATCGCGCTGCGCACGATTCTCGTCGTCGTGTTCGGCTTCGAGCACTGACGGCGAGGCCCTGAGAGGCTGCAAGAAGTGACAGTTCCCACCATCATGGTCATCTTTGGAACGCGGCCCGAGGCGATCAAACTCGCGCCGGTGATTCGCGAACTGCGGGCGCGGCCCCGACGGTTCCGCACGCGGATTTGCGTGACGGCGCAACACCGCGAGATGCTCGATCAGGCGCTCGCAACATTCGAGATCGAGCCCGACGTCGATCTCGGTCTCATGGAGCCAAACCAGACGTTGGCCGCGCTGACGAGTCGGGTCCTGCAAGGGCTTGAACGCGTCCTCCAACTCGAGCGCCCCGCGTGCGTCCTCGTCCAGGGCGACACAACGACCACCATGGCGAGCGCGCTGGCGGCCTTCTACCACCAAGTTCCCGTGGCGCACGTCGAAGCGGGGCTTCGAACCGGCAACCGCTATTCCCCCTTCCCCGAAGAAATCAACCGGCGCCTGACGTCCCACATGGCGAACTGGCATTTTGCCCCGACGCAAAGGGCTCGCGAGAATCTCGTGGCGGAAGGCATCGATCCGGCGCGCATTTTCCTGACTGGAAACACCATCGTCGACGCCTTGCTGACGATGCGTGAGCGCGCCGCCGGCCGGGAGTTCCACTGGGGGCCGCTCTCCAGCGACGTTTTGGGAGACCGCCGCGTGGTGACGATTACGGGGCATCGCCGCGAGAACTTCGGCGAGGGGTTCCGCGCGATCTGCGGCGCGGTTCGTCGGCTCGCCCAGCGCTTCCCCGACGTGGCGTTCGTCTACCCCGTGCATCTCAACCCCAACGTGCGCGGCCCGGTCTCGGAAATGCTCGGGGCGCTCAGCAACGTGCATTTGATCGAGCCGCTGGAGTATCTTCCCTTCATCGCCCTCATGGAGCGAAGCGTCCTCATCCTGAGCGACTCCGGCGGCATTCAGGAAGAAGCGCCGTCCCTGGGCAGACCCGTGCTCGTCATGCGCGACACGACGGAACGACCCGAAGCGGTCGAGGCCGGCGTGGCGAAACTCGTCGGATGCGATGAGAGACGAATTGTGGAAGAAACCGCGCGTCTTCTCACCGACCCGAACGCCTATGCCGCCATGACCCAGACGGAGAACCCATTTGGCGACGGAACCGCGGCGCGCCAGATCGTCGACGTTCTCGATCGAGAGATTCCACCCCCAGATTGATCGAAGAGGTGCTGCTATGCGAGTGTTCCTGCTCACTGTTTGCGTTGCCGTCCTGGCGCTGAGCGTCGGCGCCGCCGCTCAGTGCGACTACGAAGCTCTGGGCCGTCTTACCGCCCTCGCTCTTCTCGCCCTGATCCCCTTTCTCTATCTCCTGCGCGAAAGAGGCCAGAGGAATTGGACCCACTACTCGCTTCCCGTGATCGCGGTCGCTTTCCTCTACTTATCGCGCGTCGGCGCGGCGACGGACCCCGCGCTCGGCGTCCCTGCGGCGGTCGCCGTGCATCTGCTCATCTGGACGGCCTACGTCGCCTTCATGATTCAGGCGCTCAGACGCGTCGTCCGGGGCGACACGGACCGCGAAGAGATCGCGGCGCTCGATCTCTGGCTGGCGAACCTCGGCATTATCTGCCTTCTGCTGTTCGTCTGCGACGAATTCGCCGACGAGGGCCTCGGCATGGCCGCGGCGCTCCGGGGACTCGCCCGAGGCATTGTGTTCCTGAGCCTCGGAGCGGCTTTCGTCCTCACGGTGAAGAACACCCGCACGTGGCGGCAAATGCGCGCCGTCTCGACGCTCTGTGTCTTGGCTTTGCTCGCCGCCGCGGCCTTGGGCGGAGCGCGGATCCTGAGAATCCGCGGCGCACTCGATGCGGCGGAACGCGAGCTGGCCGCCGGAGCCGGCCCGGCCGCCCTCGACGCCCTCGAGCGGGCGGAAGCGCTCAACGGCACGCTCCAGCGGCCTGATTTCGAGAAGCGCGTTCTCGACGTGCGACGCGACGTCTACTCCACCCAAGGACGCTACGACCTCGCTCTCGGGGAAATGGCCCGGCGCCTCCTGGCGCCGCACCGCGCCACGGCGTTCAAACCCCAGGATCTCGAGCGTCTCGAATTCCTCCAACGCTACCTCAATCCCGACCCCCTCGAACCTCTCACGGCCAAATACGCCGCACTCAAACGCGTCGACCGCTTCTTCTGGCTGCACGACGATCTGCGCCAAGACGCCGCCGACTATGAGAGGCTCTTGCTGCTCTTCCTCCAAAACGGCCTCCTCGACCGCCTCGAGGAAGCCTACGCCACCGCCGGCCTCCCCGAAATCCAAGACCCGGGCCCCTTCGTTCAATCTCTCGAGCGGATCGAAGCGGACGCGCCGGAACGGTCTTCGACCGCCCAATTCTTCCTCGGAGTTCTCGCCTTCCGCGCCGGGGATGACGATCGGGCCGAGAAGGCGCTGCTGAAGGCGCTCGAAGTCCGACCCGAGCGCCACAATGCCCTCGCCTTTCTCGAACGAATCGCCCAGCGCCGCGGCCGTGCGGACCATCTCCGGAATCTTCAGGCCCGGCCCCGCGCGATCGCCATGCAAGAGATGATCGGAAACCATCGAGTGGGCGAGAGCGTCAACCACACCTTGCGCGCCGCCTTTGAGGTGAACCCGGGCGTCTACCGCGTCGAACTCGAAGTGTGCGGACGCCCCGCGGCCGGCGTGTGGCCCGAAGTCTCGGTCTACCTGAGCGACGCCCCTTCATTGGCCGCGCCCCCGGGGCCGATCCTCACGGCGACCGTCAAATCGGCGGAATGGACCACCGTCCGTTTCGAGATAACCTTCGACCGACCCGCCCGCCACCGCCTTCTCATTGCCTTCAACAACGACTACTACGCCGCCGCCGGAGGAAAGACCGAGGACCGAAACCTCTACTTCGGCCAGGCGAAAATCACGTTCGAGCCAAAGCAGGCGGAGTAGGAATCGCGCGACAAGACCGGCTTTTTCGGAGAAGACGCGATATTCATGCCGTCCCGATCGCGCGAAGACCATCCGGCTAAATCCGAGGCTCCAGATATGGCAAAGTGGCGCCAATCCCTAATCCCTAACCCCTGACCCCCACTCTGACCTCGGTCCCGTTTTCCCTTGACACACCCTCCTCGCAAAGAGTACATAGGGCCACCCTCGCCCGTTCGGGGGGATGGGCGCTTCCCATGGGCAGGCTGGAGCCCCCCGCGAGGGAGGAATTAGACCATTGATGCGAGGGGCTTTACGCGCGAGGGGAGACGGAATCGAGATCCGGGTCCGGGTCCAGCCGAGGGCTTCGAAGACTGAGTTTGCCGGACTTCACGGAGATCGACTGAAACTGCGCGTCCAGGCGAAACCGGTCGAGAACGCAGCCAATGAAGCGGTTGTCAAGTACATCGCCTGGACAACCGGTGTCGCGAAGTCGGAGATCGAGATCCTCCGCGGAGCGGCCTCCCGGGAAAAGGACCTTTGGGTTCCGTGCCAGGACCCGACGGCTGTCGCAGCGCGAATCGCCGAAGCCGCCGGACTTCGGGAAGCCTGACACGCAGACGACGCCGGAGCAGTCGGCGCGTCGGGGCGCATGAAGGGGTCCCAGCTCCGGGTTCTTCCCGCCGCCGCGGAGGCGCCCCGCACCGCCACTGAAGACAAAGGACCCCTCGGACGGCGGCGAGAGCGAAAGGCGGTTGCCATGACGGCGCCGGACGTCATCCAGGAACAGCGCAAGCAAATCGGCGAAGCGGTCGCCCTTCTTCGCTCGCGCAGCGAGGTCGCGCCTCGTGTCGGCATCATCTGCGGCACGGGGATGGGCGCTCTGGCGGACCGCGTTCAGGACGCCGTGCGCGTCCCCTACGAGGAAATCCCCCATTTCCCCCTCTCGACGGTCGAGTCCCACAGCGGCAACTTGATTCTCGGGAGCTTGCGCGGCCAGACGGTCTACGTCATGCAAGGGCGGTTCCACTGTTATGAGGGCTATACGGTTCGGCAGGTGACCTTCCCCGTGCGCGTCATGCGCGGCCTGGGCTGCGAGGTCATGATCGTGATGAATGCCGTGGGGAGCATGAATCCCATGGTCCCGCGGGGATCGCTCGTGTTCATCAACGACCACATCAATCTGATGGGCCAGAACCCCCTCGTTGGGCCCAACGACGAGGAGCTGGGACCGCGGTTTCTCGACATGTCCGAGCCGTACAATCGCCGACTCATCGCGCTGGCCGAAGACGTGGCGTTGAGGGCCGGCATCCGGACCCACCGCGGGACCCTCGTCGCCGTGGCGGGACCGAACCTCGAGACCGCCGCCGAGTATCGCGCGTTCCGCATCATGGGCGCCGACATCGTGGGCATGTCGACCATTCCCGAAGTCATCGTCGCCAATCACGGCGGCATGAAAGTTCTCGGCATATCGACGGTGACGGACGAGTGCTGCCCCGACGCGCTCAAGCCGGCCGACATCAACGAGATCATCAGGGTGGCGCAAGCGGCCGAACCGAAGCTGGACGCCATCGTTTCCGGCGTGTTGGAGCGAATTACGGAGGCGTTGGGGAGTTAGGCGCTTCCCAACGCCAACCTCGCGAAGGCCTTCATGCACGGCATTCAGGAGGCCGGAGGTGCGTAATTCGGGTTGCGACCTCCTTCGCAGCAACATCCAATGCAAAAGGAAACGAGTAGAGCCATGTCAGAAACTACTCTGAGATATAAAGACACCCTCACTATCACGAAAACCGACTTTCCTCAGAAGGCGCGGCTGCCCGACAGCGAGCCGCGGCGGCAGGCGCGCTGGAAGGCAATCGGGCTGGCCCGCTTGATCGAGCAGAAGAGCGAAGGGCGGCCGAAATATGTCCTCCACGACGGGCCGCCGTACGCCAACGGCGACATCCATCTCGGCCACGCCTTCAACAAAACGCTCAAGGACATCGTGGTCCGCTACAAAACCATGTGCGGTTTCGCGGCGCGCTATGTTCCCGGCTTCGACTGCCATGGACTGCCGATCGAGCAGAAGGTTTTCGACAAGATCGGCCGCGACGCCGCCATCCGCGACCCGATCGAGGTCCGACGCCTTTGTCACGAATACGCGACGAAGTACATCGGCCTGCAGAGCGAGCAATTCCAACGCCTCGGCGTCGGCGGAGCGTGGGACGCTCCGTACCGGACTCTCGATCCGAAGTACGAAGTGGGGATCCTCAAGACCTTTGCCGTCATGGTCAGGCGCGGCTACATCTACAAGGGCTTCAAACCCGTCTACTGGGACACGCGTTTTCGCACGGCCCTCGCCGAGGCGGAGATCGAGTACGAAGAGCACACGTCGCCCTCGATCTACGTTCGCTTCCCCATCCTCAATCCGGAGGATTGCCCGCAACTGAAGGACTACGCGAGCGCAGCCGAGGGCGGCTGCGCCACACGTCCCAGGAGCGAGGGCGGCAGTGCCACAAATGCCGGGGGCGTCCGTGCCGCAAGCGCCGATGACGCCGCGAGGGCCAACGCTCGGGGGATCAACATCGTCATCTGGACCACGACCCCTTGGACGCTGCCCGGCAACCTGGCGGTGGCCGTGCATCCCGAATTCCACTACGTCCTGATCGACGTGGACGGCGAGAAGGTCGTGTGCGCCGAGGGTTTGCTCCACGCCTTCGCGACGGACGCGCGGCTCCCGGAACCAAAGATCCTGGCCCGGTTCCGAGGCGCGGCGCTCGAACGCCTCAAGTGCGCCCATCCGTTGCTCGACAAGGAGTCGCTCGTCATCCTGGCCGATCACGTGACCCTCGAGCAGGGCACAGGCTGCGTCCACACCGCCCCCGGTCACGGCGTCGAGGACTTCGACGTCTGCAAGAAGTACGGCATCGAAGTTTTCCAGCCGGTGGATGAAACGGGACGGTACTCCCACCTCTATCCGGACATGGAAGGCGAACTCGTCTGGGACGCGAATCCGAAGGTGCTCGAGAGGCTGAAGGAGAAGGGGCTCCTCGTTCACGCCGGCGAAGTAACCCACCAGTATCCCTACTCTTGGCGCAGTCACGAACCCGTCATCATTCGCGCAACGGACCAGTGGTTCATGAACATCGACCACGAGGATCTGCGTCAGAGATGCCTCAGGGCCATCAGCGAGGACGTCCAGTGGTTCCCCGCCTGGGGGCGCGAGCGGATCTATAACATGATGGAGATGCGTCCCGACTGGTGCCTCTCGCGCCAGCGCGCTTGGGGCGTGCCGATTCCCTCGCTCTATTCCGTCGAGGCGAAGCAATCGATCCTGTGCGCTGAGATCGTGGAACGCTTCACGGAGCTGGTCGCCCAGCATGGGACCGACTGCTGGTTCACCATGCCGGTCGAGGCCTTCATTCCGGAGGGATTCAAGTGCCCCGTAAGCGGCGGGACGACCTTCGAGAAAGAGTACGACATTCTCGATGTCTGGTTCGACTCGGGCTCGTCTCACATCGCGGTTCTCGAACAGGACAAGGGGCTCAGCTGGCCCGCCGATTTGTATCTCGAGGGAAACGACCAGTACCGCGGTTGGTTCATGTCGTCTCTGACCGTCTCCATGGCGGCTCGCGGCGCCGCTCCTTACCGAGCGGTGCTGACCAACGGCTGGGTCCTCGATGGCGAGGGACGCCCCATGAGCAAGTCGCTCGGAAACGTGATCTCGCCCCTCGACGTCATCGACCGGATGGGCGCCGACGTGCTGCGCCTGTGGATTGTGAGCGAGGATTACCGCAGCGACGTGCGCGCCTCGGAGGAGATCTTCCAGCAAATCATGGACGCCTACCGGCGGATTCGCAACACGTTGCGATTCCTCTTGGGCAATCTCACCGATTTCGACCCGGAAGAAAACGGCGTTCCCCCCGAAGAGCGCACGGAGCTGGATCGCTGGGCCCTCGGCGCCCTCGCGCAGTTGCTCGACCGCGTCACGCGGGCCTACGAGACCTTTGAGTTCCACAGGATCTATCATGCGGTCAACCAGTACTGCGTGGTGACGATGAGCGCCCTTTATCTCGATATTCTCAAGGACCGTCTCTACTGTTCGGCCCCGGACGACAAGGTGCGGCGCTCGGCCCAGAGCACGATCTGGGACGTCTTCTCGGTTCTCACCCGGGCGCTTGCGCCTATCCTGCCCTTCACGGCGGACGAGGCTTATGCCTACGCCAAGCCGCGCAAGGAGAGCGTCCATCTCGAGGATTTCCCGTCCGTGCCCGACGGGTGGCGCGACGCGGCGCTCGCCGGGAAGTGGGAACGCTTTCTGGCCATCCGCGACGCGGTCAATCCTCCCCTTGAAGCGGCGCGTCGCGAGAGGACGATCGGCAAGTCCCTCGACGCCGCCGTGGTCCTCAGGCCGAAGTCGAAGGAGTTGGCCGCCTTCCTGAATGAAAACGTGGAGATTCTGCGCGAAGTCCTCATTGTTTCCCAATGCTCGGTGGACGC
>DATKZW010000454.1:0-2403 GCA_035527775.1 Sumerlaeia bacterium
CCGATCGCGGGCCGGTTCATTCGCCTGGTCGGCCTGTCCGAAGTGAAAGGGCAGCCTTGGACGTCGGCGGCGGAGCTCGGGGTCCTGACCGAAAGAGGCCAAAAGGCCCGGAACCGGGTCTCTGGACGATAGCAGTCTGGGGTTTGGACCTTGGCCTCGGGATCCGGCGCGAAGACCACTATCTGCCGATTTCCGCACCGAATCAGACTGAAGTCTGAGCTCCGAACTGCATCTCTTGGGAGGCTGGAACCATGCGCCTGAAACCCGAAATCCGCGAGCGCGCCGAGCAGTGGACGCGTCCTCCGTTCGACGATGGGACGGCCGGCGAGATCCAAGCGCTTCTAGACAGCGGCGATGAGAAGGAGCTCTACGATCGGTTCTACACGCAGCTCGAGTTCGGCACGGGCGGCCTGCGGGGCGTCATGGGCGCCGGGCTCAACCGGATGAATCGATACACGGTGGCGCGGGCCACCCAAGGGCTTGCCACCTATGTCCTCAAGAACGCCCGCCCCGGGCCGGGACGCCTCCTGGCTGCCGCCATTGCCTACGATTCCCGGATTCGATCCGACGAGTTCGCCCGGGAAACAGCGTGCGTTTTTGCCGGCAACGGCATTCACGCTTTCCTCTTCGATGCGCTGCGTCCCACGCCGGAGCTCAGTTTCGCCGTTCGCCAAATGGGCGCCAGCGCCGGCGTCGTTATAACCGCCAGCCACAACCCTAAGGAGTACAACGGCTATAAGGTCTACTGGAGCGACGGCGCCCAAGTCGTTCCTCCCCACGACCGGGGCATCATCGCGGAGGTCAATGCCATTTCCGATTTCAGCGCCATCCGGAGAAAGGACTGCCAACAGGCTCTCGATGAGGGACTGATCAAGATCATCGGCGAACAGATCGACGACGCCTACTGCGAAGCCATGCTCCCCCTTTCGATGCGCCCCGACGTTTGCCGGGAGTTTGGGGGCAAACTCAAGATCGTCTACACCCCCCTCCACGGCGCCGGCTGCGCCCTCGTTCCCGAAGCTCTTCGACGTTGGGGCTTCCGGAACGTCGAGCTATGCCCCTCCCAAAGCAAACCGGACGGCCGTTTCCCCGCCGCCCCCTCTCCCAATCCGGAGGAGGCGGCCGCCCTGTCCGCCGCCATTGACACGGCCCGGGCCTCTCAGGCCCACCTGGTTCTGGCCACCGATCCCGACTGTGACCGCGTGGGGATTGCCGTTCGCGACGGGAAGGGCGACTATCGTCTCGCAACGGGAAACCAGATCGCCGCCATGCTCGTGGAATACGTCATCGGCGCGCACGCCGAAATGGGCAGTCTGCTGCCCGAGGCGGCCGTCGTCAAAACCATTGTCACCACCGAGCTGATCGCCGGCATCGCCCGTCACTTCGGCGTGCGCCTGGACAATGTCCTCACGGGCTTCAAGTACATCGGCGAAAAGATCCGGCAGTACGAGGAAAGCGGCGAAGCGCAGTATCTCGTCGGGGGCGAGGAAAGTTACGGCTATCTTGTTGGGACCCACGCTCGCGACAAAGATGCGGTTGTCTGCTCCTGCATGATTGCCGAAATGGCCGCGGTGTCCCTGTCCCGGGACGAGACGCTTCTCGACCGCCTCGACGCCATCTACCGGCAATTCGGCGTTTACCAGGAGTCGCTGCTCTCCATGGAGTTCCCCGGCGCCGAAGGAAAGGGGAAAATCAGCCGGATCATGGTCGAGTTCCGCCAGTCTCCTCCTCAGGAGATTCTCGGCTCCCCGCTCGTCGAAATCCGCGACTACGACAATGACGAGATCCGCGACATCACAATCGGCAAGACCGTCGGGACCACCGGCCTGCCCAAGTCCAACGTTCTCATGTTTCGCTTCGGGGACGGGACCCAGATTGTTGCCCGCCCGTCCGGCACCGAGCCGAAAATCAAATTCTACTTCAGCGTTTGCGACACGAAGGACCTGCCCATCGCCGGCGATGAAGACCTAGCCCGGCGCAAAGAACTGCTTGCCGGGCGCCACGGTCGAGTGCGCCAAGCCTTCACCAACCTTATCAGCCAGGTCGCCGGGCCCGGACGCCCTGATCCTCAAACCCTGACCCCTAATCCCTGATCCCTAAGCCCTACTAGCCCCTGATTCCTTGCCCTGAATGCCTTTTCCATCTTTCGCCGTTCATCCATGGCCAATCTTCGACAGTTGCTGGCCGAAATCAGGGGTTTTCGGCGTTTAGGTCCAATGTTTTCAGTGGACGCGTTTTTCTCGCCGCAAAAACCTAGTGCTAACAATATGTGCGAGATGCGAAAGTACAGATTGACATCCTGGGCAGATATGGCCGTCTTCATGATGGAACGAAGGAGGCGGCCATGTTTGTCCGAACCAAGAGGCGCGGCGAGCGAACCTACTTGTTGTGGCGAGAACTTGG
>DATKZW010000455.1:0-2290 GCA_035527775.1 Sumerlaeia bacterium
GGCTTTGGCGCCGACGTCAAATCGACGAAAGACTATCCCTTGGGAGAGATGCTCAGCCACGTGGGCTTCTACGACCTCGTGAAGTTCGGCCTGATCCCGGAATTCATCGGACGGTTCCCCATCATCACCAGTTTGGCCGAGCTCAGCATCGACGACCTGATCCGCATCCTCGAGGAACCGAAAAACGCGCTAGCCAAGCAGTACAAGAGACTCTTCGAGTTCGAAGACGTGGAACTGCGCTTCACGCGCGAAGCCTTGCGAGCGACCGCGCAGAAGGCCCTCGAGATGAAGACCGGCGCCCGCGGCCTGCGCACCATCCTTGAGAACGCCATGCTCGACATCATGTACGAACTCCCCAACCGCGCGTCTGAAATCAGCGTCTGCGGCATCGGCGCCGGGGTGATCCGCGGCAAGAAGGGACCGAACTACACCCCGCGAGAAACGAAGGTCAGGGCCGCCTCGGCGTAATCGCCCTCATCGAGCGACCCGGGGCGCGGGCGCCTTCTCGCCATGTCTCTCCGCCAGGTTGCCACCCGTCTCTTTCACCCTCGACGCTATTTCTGCGACAAGCTCTGGGCCACGCTCAGCGTGCGCTGGAACGGCGACGTCGAACCCTGTCCCTGCGCCAATACCGATGGGCCCGTCTTCAACGTCTCCGACCGGCCCTTCATGGAAACGTGGAACTGCGAGACGTACCGCAAGACCCGCCTCTACCTTCTGAGAAGGACGGGGCGACGCGGCCTCGGCCCCGCGCCGTCTCCCGGCGAGGTCTTCGACATTTGCCGAAACTGTCCCGTCCCGCTCATCGACCGCCATTCCTTGGTGCGCTGGCGTCTCAAGGGCATGGGGTTCCTTCTCCGACGCCGCTTGGCCAAAGCCGCCGGCCGCGCCGAACGCGCGGTTCTTCAACGCAAGGTCGACAACTACGCGCGCCTCTTTCGGCGCCTCCGCCGCCCAAGCGAAGAGGTCTCCTGTTTCCCCATCCTCGGGAACGTCGATCCGGCGAACTCGTGCAACCTGAAGTGCCCGATGTGTCCCGTCGGCACGGGAGCGCTCACCCATCCCCGCGGCATGATGACGCTGGAGACCTTCTCGCGGGTCATGGATGAAGTCGGCCCCACGCTTGTCGTGCTCGAGATGTACCGTTACGGCGAGCCGCTTCTGAATCCCCGTCTGGCCGACATGATCCGCATTGCCTCGGGCGCCCACTTCTGCCACACGCGGGTCAGCACGAATCTCTCGATGCCCCTGACGGACGAGAGGATCGAGGGTCTGATCGATGCGGGGCTCCACACGCTCATCGTGGCCGCCGACGGTCCGGACCAAGCGACCTACGAGAAGTACCGCCGCGGCGGGAAAATCGAGCGCGTGCTGGAGAACGTCGAGCGCTTCACCGCGGCGCGACGAAGACTCAAGGCCCCCGGCCCCCGCATCATCTGGCAGTACCTGGTCTTCTCCCACAACGAGAAAGAGATCGCGCGGACGCGCCGTCTGGCCAAAGCGCACGGCGCGGATCGCTTCCTGGCCGTCGAGCCGCTGGTGTCCAAGGGCGATGCCTTTGTGGGCTGGGTCTCGCCCCGCCGCGGCGCGCGCGACGACAAGGACAAGGCGCGCCACAGGCAAGTCCTCTCGGCGCGCGTAGAGGGTGCGAGCATTCGCGCCGGAGGGGTCTTTCGGATTGTGGCGCGCGTGCGGAACACCACCGGGGAGGTGTGGCCCGCGAACGGCCGCGCGACGGCCCGTCGCGCGGCCTTGGGCATCAAAGTCTACGCCGCCGAGAGCGGCGAACTCCGGGAGCCCCTCCGCTTCCTCCACGAAATGCAGCGCGGCGCCCTCCCCGCCGACCTGGCGCCGGGATCGGAGACGGAGATCGCCGCGCAGGCATACGCCCCCGAATCGCCGGGGCGCTTCCGTCTCAAACTCGACATGATGCGCGAGGAAGATTACTGGTACGAGTGGAAGAGAGGCGAAAGAAGCATCCCTTACTGGCTCGATCTGGAAGTCCTCCCCTAACCCCGCCAAACGGCCCCAAGCGGAGATCCTCTCCCACACCAATCTTCGACAGTTGCTGGCCGAAATCAGGGGTCTTCGGCGTTTAGGTCCAATGTTTTCAGTGGACGCGTTTTTCTCGCCGCAAAAACCTAGTGCTACAATATGTGCGAGATGCGAAAGTACAGATTGACATCCTGGGCAGATATGGCCGTCTTCATGATGGAACGAAGGAGGCGGCCATGTTTGTCCGAACCAAGAGGCGCGGCGAGCGAACCTACTTGTTGTGGCGAGAACTTGG
>DATKZW010000456.1:0-5472 GCA_035527775.1 Sumerlaeia bacterium
CCCGGCATTCGCATGTCGGTGAACAAGCAGTCGGGCACGAACACGGTCGAGGTTTCGAGACAGGTTGAAGAAGAGCTGCGAAGAGTCAACGAAGATTACCCGCAGATACAGATCGCCACCATCTTGAACACGGCCGAATACATCGAACGGTCCATATCCAACGCGGGATCGGCCGTCGTCTACGGCGGCGTGCTGGCCGTCTTCGTGCTCCTCTTTTTCCTGCGAAGATTGAGCAGCACCGCCGTTATCGCTATCGCGATCCCGATCTCCATCGTGGCCACCTTCGGCCTGATGTATTTCGCCGGTTTCACGATGAACGTCATGACTCTCGGGGGCTTGGCGCTGGGCGTGGGGATGCTGGTCGACAACGCCATCGTGGTTCTGGAGAACATCTTCCGTCTGCGCGAAAACGGGGCGAGCGCCGAGGAGGCGGCCGTCGGAGGGAGCGAGGAGGTCGCCGCCGCCGTCGTCGCGAGCACGCTCACCACCGTTGCCGTGTTTCTGCCGCTCATCTTCATCCGCGGCATGTCCGGCGTGATGTTCAGGCAGTTGGCGTGCGTGGTGGGTTTCGCGTTGCTTTGCTCGTTGGTCGTCGCTCTGAGTCTCGTGCCCATGCTTGCGGCGCGGTTGCTGAGGGGGAAATCCTCCGGCAACCGCAACGGCTCGGGCCGATCCGGCGGGCTGGCGCAAGTCAGCGCGCGCCTCTTCTCCGGGATGGAGAACGCTTACCGAGACGCGCTTCGTTTCTCCCTGCGACATCGCTTTCTGGTCGTCGTCGGAGGCCTTCTGCTCTTCGCCGGGAGTCTGGGGCTTGTTCCACTCATCGGCACGGAACTCATGCCGCAGGCGGATGAAAACGAAGTGCGCGTCGATGGCGAGATGGAAATCGGTACGCGGCTCGAATTGACGGACGCAAGGTTCCAAGAGATCGAGGAGATCGTTCGCCGGGCGGTTCCCGAGATCCGAAACATGGACACCTACATCGGCGGCGGAAGACGCTCTTCGGGGCCTCACCTGGGCGGCATACGCATCTCGCTGGCGCCCCGATCGGAGCGCAAGCGTTCCAGCGAAGAGATCGCCGCGGACCTGCGCGGGAAACTCGCCCACATTCCGGGCATGGAAATCCGCACGCGCGCGGGCCAGGGGCTGTTTCTCATCCGCATGGCTTTCGGCGGGGAGGAACGCGTGCAGGTCGAGATCCGCGGCCATGACCTCGAAGTGTCCGCGGCGCTGGCTCAACGCGTCCAGCAGATCGCCGAAAGCGTCGAGGGAGTGACCGACACCCGCATCAGCCGCGAGACGGGCAGTCCGGAGGAGCTCATTCTCATCGACCGCCAGAAGGCGGCGGACATGAAACTCTCCGTGTCGCAAATTGCTCGAACGCTTCAGTCCATTCTCTCCGGAACTCGCGCCGGTGAATTCCGCGAAGCAGGCAAAGAATACCGCATTCTCGTCAAGATGAAAGACGCCGAACAGATGGACCTGCGCGAGATCCTCGACATGCGACTGAGCAACGCGGACGGCGAGCCCGTGATCCTGCGCAACGTGGTGCGGACCGAGTCCGACATCGGGGCCACGGTCATCGAACGCAAGAATCAGGAGCGCGTCGTGACGGTCTCGTGCAACGTGAGCGGCCGGGACATGGGGAGCATCATCGAAGACATCAAGGCGGGATTGGGGTCGCTGCCCGTGCCGCGCGGCTTCGCCATCGCCTTTGCGGGCGACTATGAAGAACAGCAGGAGGCTTTTCGAGAGTTGCTGATGAGCCTGATCCTCGCCCTCGTTCTCGTCTACATGGTCATGGCCTGCCAGTACGAGTCCCTGCGCGATCCTCTGGTGGTGATGTTCTCCGTGCCCCTGGCCGTCATCGGCGTCGCCGTCATCCTGTTCCTCACCGACACGACGTTCAACATTCAGTCCTACATCGGCTGCATCATGCTGGGCGGCATCGTCGTGAACAACGCGATCCTCCTGGTCGACCACACGAATCTCCTGCGGCGACGCGACGGACTCGGCCTGCACGAGGCGATCGAGGAGGCCGGCCGCCGGCGACTGCGCCCCATCCTCATGACCGCCCTAACCACCATCCTCGCCCTCATCCCCCTCGCGCTTGGATTGGGCGAGGGCGGCGAGGCGCAGGCCCCCATGGCCCGCGCCGTCATCGGCGGCCTCACTAGCTCGACTCTCATCACTCTCGTCTTCGTCCCCGTCGTCTACTCGCTCTTCGAGAGCGCGGGCGCATCCAAGAAGCAAGGCTCCTGACGGCGCCCGCATTCTTGGATGCCCCATCCCAAACGCCTGAGAACAGCCTGTGAAACGATGAAGGCCGCATGAATCAGCGGCTTGACTGCGAGCGAATGCTCCACGCGATCGCCAGAGCGACGGCGGCGCCCATCAAGCCGTCGAAGAGCGCGGCAAGAAGCAGGAGGGGAAGGCGTTGCGCGAGAACGTATTCCGCGACGAGAAACACGACGGCGGTCGCCTTTGAGGCGATGAGAAGCCATGCGAAAGGTCGATGCCAAACGCCCGCCATGTAAGCGCCGCCAAGGATCAGGAGGAAGACGCCCGATTGGGCGGGGAAAAAGAGAGAGGCGTCGTGCTCCCAGCCAACGACATCGAGCGTCCACGCCGGCCAGAAGAGCATGGCGGCGCCGAGCATCAAACTGTGGAGGGCCACTGCGGCGATAACCATCTTCTCGAAACATCGAGCGTTCACGAGAGCGGATCTCCCATCGGCAAAGCATTCCAGGAGCGCGACTTTCAGCGACAAAGAGCCACGAAAGCGGATCTTCCCGAATCGGTCAAAGGATTGCGAGAACGATCGCGGCCGACAGGTACGCGATGCATATAGCTAGAACCACGATCCAACCCCAAACCGAGAGTTTGCCTCCTTCCTTGGCAAAGTGAGCGCGAATGCGCCAGAGAGTCAGAGCGGCGAACAGAGCGGCCGCCAGTACGGATCCGAATTGGATCAGCGCCAGGAGCGTCACCTTGTCCACGGGCAGGTGTTGCGCCCAGAAGGAACCCTGGACGGCGTAGATCCCGACGGCGTCGAGGCCCGGGACGTTCTCCAGGTGGAACGCCATGAAGGGCCCCCAGGCCAGAACCAGCAGGGCGAAGGCGACGCGCGCGGCGAGAGTCGTGTTCCGGTCCTGGGAAAGGAGTTGGGGCAACACGGCGTTGAGGGCGATGGCCATGCCGAAGACCAAGGCCGCCGCCACGGTAAACCCTACTGGCCCGTCCGTGCCCCAAACGGCTTTTTGCGAGGCAAACATGACGATGGACAGAAAGAACGCAGTGAAGGCGAAAGGCGCCAGGGTTGCGCTCAGATCGCCCAGACGCCAAGTGTCTTGAAGAAAAGGGCGGAGATAGGCTCTGACCGACCGGTGCTTGCACGTGCGCAGGCACGTCAGGCAGAGCTTGCAGAAATGCGAATCGCGGATGAAGAGGGGATGGTGAAACATGGGACAGCCTTCCGCGTCCTCCGACCCCTTGAAGCAATCGTGCGTCTCGCACTGGCTGGCGCAGATGCTGGGATTCGCGTGCACGTGCACCATGGAGGGGACGGAATAGCTGGCGGCCAGACTTCCGAGAGGACACAGGTACCGACACCACACTTCGCGTTGATGAACCACGCAGAATGCCACGGAACAGGCCATGAGGGTCGCCAGGAGCATGCCTGTGGCGAAAGGCTTCTGGGGCATCTGGAAGACGTACTCGCTCCAGATGACGGCGAGGAACAGGAAGGCCATGAGCCAGCCGGTCTGCTTCTTCATCCACTTCGGCGGCTTGCGCCGAAGGCTCCAGACCTTCTGCGCCAGGCGTCCCATTGTTGAGATCGGGCACAAGGGACACCAGAGCCGGCCGAGAAAGAAGAAGAGCGCCATGAGCGCCGGCCACCAAAGCCCCCACACTAAGGCGTTGGCGAAGAACCCTCCCGTCGAGTCGCTTGCGGCGAAGCAAAGGACGATGATTCCCGCGAAAAGCAGGAGCGCCGCCGCCTGCAGGACGCGAATCGCCGGGCTGTGCGCCAGCCACCGCACGAGAGGAACCTGCTCGAGGTCGAACTCGGTCCGGTAGCCCTTGTCGGTGGGGCCGGTGAAGATGTGCTCGGCGCCCACCTCCGCTTCCTCGGCGATGAGCGAGGCGAACTCGATGGCCTCGCGCAGCTCGGCGGCGTTGCGATGGCGGTACTCGAGCTTGAGAAGCGCGTGCTCCGCGGACTTATTGAGCCAGCGCTCGCGGTCGCGCGCCTTGCGCGCGCTCTTGGCCAGAAAAAAGGCCGAGAGAGAAAGGATGTCTTCCTTCCGTTCGCGCATGGGCGGCATGTCGAGAACATTGGGTGAGAGCTTCTTGGCGAGAGCCGCGAGAAACCCATCCGCGCCGACGAGTGAGGCCAGGTCCTGCGTCGTCGTGGCTATGAAGCGAACTCTCGGAGACGTCTGCTCTTCCTCGCCCAGCTCCTCGAAGTGTTGCAGGAGACGCTCCTGGGATGCTCGATCCAAGGTTTCGATGTGTCCTAAAACCAACGTGCCTCCCTCGGCAAGATGGAGGGCGCCGCGGGCGTGCGGGGCCGCGGAGCTCGCAAACCCGAATCCCCCTTCCGCTTCGGCGCTCCCAAAAAGAACTCGCGAGGCTCCTCCAGCCGAGACCGTCGCGCAATCCACCGCGATAAAGGGCGCGTCGTGGCGGCTGGCGGACTTGTGGATGGTCTTCGCGGCGAAAAGCTTGCCCGTTCCCGGTTCGCCCTTGATCAGGATCGGACTCGTCGCTCGGACGAGTTCGGCGATTCGCCTTCTGACGTCGCTCATGGCGGCGGAGTGGGCGATGATAGGGCCTGGTTCGTCTTCCGCCAGCCTCTGCGTCTCGCGTCTCTCCTCGGCCAGAATGGCGTTCTCGATGGCGATGGAGGCGTTTGCGGCGATGATGTTGAGCAGCGCGAGATCCTCCTCTTGATAGGTCAGGAGGTTGACCTGCGTATCCAGATACAAAGCGCCGAGAATCTTCTCTTGGTAGAGGAGGGGACAGCAGATCGCCGCCTGGATCGACATCGCTTTGATGCTTTTCGCTTCGCTGAACCGCTCGTCCCCTGCCGTGTCGGCCACCAGGACCGACACTTGGTTCTGCACGGCGTAGTCCACAATCGTATGGCTGATTGTGAATTCCTCTTCGCTCGGGCGCGATACCCGCGCCATCAGGCTTCCATCCGGTTCCCGGCGCAGCAGGATGACGCCTCGATCCGGATGAAAGACTTCGAACAGGACGTCGAGAAGAGAGGCGAGTAGATCCTTCAGATCGTAGACGGACTGGATGGCCTCGGCAACCCTGGAGAGCATGCCCAGGTGGTGCGTGGACAGATCCTTCCGCGTCGGGCCGGCGGCGCTCGGAAGGCTAAACGCGATGGTTCCCTCCTCGAGGGTCGTAACCGATTGCTCCTCCGGTTCCGGCGCGTCCCCACCGCCGGGAGCCGGC
>DATKZW010000457.1:0-6585 GCA_035527775.1 Sumerlaeia bacterium
GCTACCGCTCCACCTTCCCCAACCTCATCCTGACGAATTTCCTCGAATTCCGCCTGTACCGGAACGGCGAACGCGTTGAGACGGTTCTTGCCGCCCGGCCGCTGGTCCTGAACCGGCTGCGCACGGTCCCGCCTATCGAAAAGCCGGATGAGCTCTACGCCCTGCTCGACCGCTTCCTCGACTTCTCGCTTCCCAAGGCGTTCACGGCGGAATCCCTCGCCGTCGAACTGGCCAAGCGCACGCGCTTCCTGCGTGACGTCGTCGGCCAGCAGCTCCAGCAAGAGCGGGAAACACCCGGCGTGCTCTCCGGTTTCTTCGAGGCTTTCCAAACCTATCTCATCGGCACACTGACCCCGGAGGACTTCGCCGATCTCTTCGCCCAGACTATCGCCTACGGTCTGTTCGCCGCCCGCACGCGGGCCGGGGACGGCTTCAGCCGCCGCGCGGCCTTCGACAACATCCCGCACACCATCGGCGTGCTGCGCGACCTGTTCCGCTTCATCTCTCTCGGCGACCTCCCCGATCAGCTTGCCTGGTGCGTGGACGACATCGCCGAGGTCCTCGCCGTGGCCGACGCCCCCGGCATCCTCGACCGCTACTACCACGAGGGCAAGGGCAGCGACCCCATCGTCCACTTCTACGAAACCTTCCTCGCCCAATACGACCCCGCCGAGCGCGAGCGCCGGGGCGTCTACTACACGCCCGAACCCGTGGTCTCCTACATCGTCCGCTCGCTCCACGGCCTCCTGAAGACCGAGTTCAAGAAAGCCGACGGCCTCGCCGCAGACGGCGTGACGCTGCTGGACCCCGCGGCGGGCACCATGACCTTCGTCGCCCGCGCCGCGCAGGAGGCGGTCCGCGAGTTCGAGGCCAACTACGGCGCCGGCGCTCGCGAAGACTTTATCCGGCGGCACATCCTGAAGAACTTCTATGCCTTCGAGCTCATGATGGCGCCCTACGCCGTGGGGCACCTGAAGATGGGCTTCTTCCTCGAAGAACTGGGCCATCGCCTCGCCGACGACGAGCGCGTGCCCTTCTACCTCACCAACGCCCTCGACACCGAAGAACTCGAGCAGAGCCGCCTGCCCGGCTTCTCCGCCCTGGCGGAGGAATCCCGCCTCGCCGGAAAGGTCAAGAAGCAGACGCCCATCCTCGTCATCCTCGGCAATCCGCCGTATTCCGTCCACTCGACCAATAAGGGCAAGTGGATATTGGACAGGATCGGCGACTACATGCATGTAGACGGCAAGCCGCTCGGTGAGCAAAATCCCAAATCGCTGTATGATGACTACGTAAAGTTCCTGCGCTTTGCCCAGTGGAAGATCGAGCACGCCGGATGCGGCGTCGTTGGGATGATTACCAACCACGGCTACCTTGACAACCCGACCTTTCGCGGCATGCGCCAAAGCCTGATGCAAACCTTCGACGACATCTATGTCCTCGACCTGCATGGGAACTCGCTGAAGAAAGAGACCTGCCCCGACGGCAGCAAGGATGAGAATGTCTTTGACATCCGGCAAGGCGTCGCCATCGCATTCTTCATCAAGCGCGGCGGACAACAGAAAAAGGACGCGGTTGCCCACCACGCCGAGATCTGGGGGCTGCGCGAGCAAAAATACGATTGGCTTTCAAACCGCGACATCGAGGCGACAGAATGGCGGGAGATTGCGCCAAAATCCGAGTTTTACCTGTTCGTGCCGCGAACAGACAAAGGTTTGGACGTGTATGAACGCTGGCCTCACGTGCCAGAAATATTCGTGGTGAATTCTACGGGCATCAAGACCCACAGGGACCACTTCGTCTTCGATTTCGACCGCAAAACACTCAAACGGCGCATTCGCCAGTTCCGGGACCGCAGCCTTCCTGACGATTTTGTGCGTAGCGCTCTCAAGTTGAAGGATACCCGAGACTGGAAAATGTCCGAGAGGCGCAAGAAAATCGAGGAAGATGTCGACTGGGAAGACAAGATCTTAGAATGTCTTTATCGGCCTTTTGATATACGTTGGCTTTTTTATCACTACCATGCGATCGAACTCGGGCGCCAGGAGGTCATGCGACACATGCTCGCGGGAGAAAATGTGGCACTGATCACTGCGCGAACCAACAAATCTCAAATAATGGACCATTTCTTATGCTCGACTCACATTGTGGAGACAAAGTGCGGTGAATCAACGGTGCAATCATATACGTTCCCCCTCTACCTCTACCCCTCCGCCGACCGGGGCGACCTCTTCGCCCATCACCAGTCTTCGGAGCGGCAGCCCAACCTGAACCCGAAACTGGTGTCTACGCTGGCAGAGGCGTACCGCCGCGAACCGTCACCGGAGGATATATTCTACTACGTCTATGCGGTGCTTTACGCGCCGGCGTATCGGGAGAAGTACGCCGAGTTCCTGCGGATGGATTTTCCGCGCGTGCCGTTCACGGCGGACGCGGGCTTGTTCAAGAAGCTCGCCGGGTTGGGCGCGCGGCTGACCGCGCTGCACCTCTTGAAATCGCCCGAACTCGACCCGCCGTCCTGCCGGTTCGACGGTGAGGGCGACAGCCGCATCGCCAAGGGCAAGAAGGCCGGGTTGCGCTACGAGCCGGACGAACAGCGCGTGTACATCAATCCGACCCAATGCTTCGCCCCCGTGCCCGAAGCCGTCTGGACATATCGGGTGGGCGGTTACCAGGTCTGCGAGAAATGGCTGAAAGACCGTCGGGAACGCCGTCTTGAGGTGGACGACATCCGCGCCTATTGCCGCATTGTCACCGCCCTCAAGCTCACCCTCGACATCCAACGGGAGATCAACGCCCTGTATCCACAGGTGGAAAGCCAAACGGTGGCCTTGTCGGAACACGCACGGGCCAGTGAATCGGAACGCCCAAGCAAGCGCTCCAACGGACGCGGCAAACCGCGCCGCCGTTGACGAGCTGATTGCCGATCTCGAGCGGCGCGATTGAACTGGCGGAGGTCTTCCGCCGCCACGGCCAGGCACGCCTGGGGAGAGATGGCGAGTCGGCGTGGCCCAGCCGCTTCATTCCCCGTCCTCATCCTTCACGCTTCCGCCTCTCGCCTTTCGGCTTCCGCCATTGCCTCGAGCCTTGGCCGGTTGGCGGCGGCGAGGGCTTCCATGCGGCGGTGGAAGGGGAAGCGGTCGCGCAGGTGCGTGGGCAGGCGAGCGAGTCCCGCGACGTAGCCGCAAAGAAAAGGCAGATAACACGGGTAGCTGAAGGGCTTAAACCACCAGGCGAGTTCGCTCCGGAGGGCGCGCAGCAGGTCCCATTTCGAGAAACACTTGCAGAGGAACCGCATGCGGCAGCGAGTTTGGCGGAAGATGAAGCGGAAACTGTAGCGCCCTTGGGTGCGGGATTCGTGATGCACGACGACGGCGCCCGGGACGTAGAGAACCTGGTAGCCGATCCGCCGCGCTTGCCAGCAGTAGTCGGTCTCCTCGTAATAAATCGGGAAGTACTTTTCGTCGAGAAGCCCCGCGAGATCGATCAGTTCCCGCCGCAAGGCGATGGCGGCGCCCGTGACGTAGTCGCACTCGATGAGGGCGTCGAACCGGCCGTCGTCCTTCTCCTCGTATCCGATGTGGCGCGTCATGCCGCTCGGGCCGACGATGCCGCCCGCATGCTGGATGGTCTCGCCGTCGGGGTAGAGGAGTTTGCACCCCATGACGCCCCAGCGCGGGTTCTCCGCCGCGGCGGCGGCCAACGCCCGCAACCAGTCGGCTCGCGGTTCGGCGTCGTCGTTGAGGAGGACGACGACGTCGCCGTGCGCCTCGCGAATCCCGAGATTGTTGCCTCCCGCGAAGCCGAGATTCACGGGAGAGCGGATGAGGCGAACGCCGGGGCGGCGCGCGGCAACGACTTCGGCGAGATTGTCGGCGGACCCGTTGTCCACGACGATGACTTCGAAACGCGGCAAGCCGGTCGTCTCGTCGACGTAGTCGGTCATTCGCAGAGAATCGAGAGCCTGGCCGATGACGCCGCCGCCGTTGAGGCTGGCGATCACGACCGAGACGAAGGGGAGAGAGGGCATGAGCGGATCCCGCGGGGCAAGTTACGGGCGGCCGGCTCCCGGGTCCAGGGGCAGCTGAACGAGAAACGCAGCCCCTCGCCCCTCGTCGGCGTTCACGCTGATGCGCCCGTTGTGCTGCTCGATCACCTTTCGCGTGACGGCAAGGCCGATGCCCGAGCCCTTGTCGCCCTTCGTCGAGAAGAAAAGGTTGAATGCCTTCTTCTGCGTCTCGGGCGACATGCCCACGCCGTTGTCCTCGACCGCTATCTCGACGCACCGCCCGTCCGGACTCATCCGAGTGCGCACGATGACGAGCCCGTCGTCGCGGTCGGGCGGGATCGCGTCGATGGCGTTTGTGACGAGATTGAGAACCGCGTCGTAGATTCGGTCGTGATCCATCGGAATCTTGGGCAGATCGCGATGGGTTTCCGGCACGACGGCGACCCCGCGTTCGACGGCGGAGTCGTCGATCTGCTCGAGGATGTCGTAAACGATCGAGTTCACGTCGCGCGGTTGCAGGTCCAGCCGGATCTCGCGCGAGTAGTTCAGCATGTTTTCGACCAGAGAGGCGATCTTGCGATTGCCGCGCTGCAGGACCTCCCAGCCTTTTCGCGCCTCTTCGAGCTCGCCCCGCTTGAACCCCCTATCGAGGAAGTACATCCCCCCTTTCATCCCCTGCAAAAGGTTCTTGATGTAGTGGGCGACTTCCGAAAGGCTGATGCTGATGGCGGCCAGGCGATCGGCTTCCACCTTGTCGTAGTACATCTTCGATTTCTCGATGACGATCGCCACTTGCTTGCAGATCATCTCGAAAAGCGTGCGCTCTTCGGGCGAGAACTCATGGACGTCCTCGCGGCGGGCAATCATGATCCCGATGACTTCTTCTTGGATTCGAAGAGGGGCGCCGATCAGGGCGCGGTATTTCTTCTCATCCGGTCCGGGCAACGGTTCGTAACGGGGGTCCTTCGCCGCGTCCGACAGGGCCACCATCTCTCCGGCCTCGGCGCAGTAGCCCGTTAGGCCGCGGCCGACCGGGGACCTTATGGTCCCGACGAGTTCGGGGCTTAAGCCGGTGGAGGCGCGCAGAGTCAGGTGTTCGCGCCGGGGTCCGAACAGGTAGATCGAGCAGACGGGCGTGTTGAACATCTCCGCCGTCAACCGCGCGATCTGGTCCAGAATGTCGTCGATCTCCATGACCGAACCGACCAGATAGCTGATCTCGAGCAGTCCCTGCAACTGACGCGAAAATCGCTTGGACCGCGCCGTTCCGCCCTCTCTGTCGAAGCCGTCGCCTTGGCGGCCGTCCGAGCCGCCGTTTCGGCGGCCGACGTCCGGCTCTGTCTGCACTCCGGCCTTCGCGCCGGCGGCGCATTCCGTTTCGCTCATAGCCTCCAACCCCCGCCCCTGCGCCGATCCGTCCTCCATCGTTCCGCCCTCGCCCGTTCCGCCTTCGCCGCTCCGCCCTCGCCCGTTCCGCCTTCGCCGCTCGTTCCCTACTCCAGCCCGTTCTCCGCCATGTCGATCGCCTTCATCATGGCCCGGGCCTTGTTGCACGTCTCCTCGTATTCCCGCGATGGCGTCGAGTCGGCCACCACTCCTCCGCCCGCCTGCACGTAGACGCTATTGCCCTGAATCACCATGGTGCGAATGGTGATGGCCGTGTCGAGATTCCCGTTGAAGGCGATGTAGCCGACCGACCCCGCGTAGGGTCCGCGGCGGACGGGTTCCATTTCGTCGATGATCTCCATGGCGCGGATCTTGGGGGCGCCGCTCACCGTGCCCGCCGGGAAGCCGGCCCGCAGGACGTCAAAGGCGTTCAGATCCTTGCGCAGCTTGCCTTTCACGTTTGACACGATGTGCATCACGTGGGAATAGCGTTCGATGACCATCAACTCGTCCACTTCGACCGTGCCGTACTCGCAGACGCGCCCGACGTCGTTGCGCCCAAGGTCCACAAGCATGAGGTGCTCGGCCCGCTCTTTCTTGTCGGCCAAGAGGTCCTTCTCCAGCGCCGCGTCTTCCTCGCGCGTGGCGCCGCGCGGCCGAGTTCCCGCGATGGGACGGACGCACACGTCTCCGTCCTCGAGGCGTATCAGGACCTCGGGACTGGAGCCCGCGATCCGCAGATCTCCCAGTTGGAGATAGTACATGAACGGCGAGGGGTTGATGGCGCGCAAAGCCCGGTATAAGTCGAAGGGATCCCCGTAGTAGGTGCGCTTGAACCGTTGTGAAGGAACGACCTGCAAGATGTCGCCGGCGCGGATGTAATCCTTGCATCGCTCGACGACTCTCTCATATTCCTCCCGAGTGAAGTTCGATTCGACCTCGCCGGCCGTAGGGCGAGACGGAGGGGCCTTCCGCGTGTCACCGCCGTCGTCCCTGACCTTGTCCGTTTCTCTGGGGGAGTGGAGCGGGGCGCGCAGACGCTCGCGGAGCAGATCGATCTTGTGGGCCGCTTCTTGGTACGCGGCCTCCGGGTCCCCGTGAACGTGGGCGTTGGAGATGAGTATCATGCGATGCCGGACGTGGTCGAAAACGATCAGCGTGTCGGTCAGGCAGAAGAAAGCGTCGGGCAG
>DATKZW010000458.1:0-2261 GCA_035527775.1 Sumerlaeia bacterium
AGCCTACGGCTACACGAGCGTCACGTTCGACGATCTTCTGGCCTACCGCGCCGGCCTCGCCGCGCCCCCTCCCAAGCCCGTGATGATAACGGGCGACGATGGGTACGAGGGATGGCTCACATATGCCTATCCCATCCTCGCCGATCCCCAAATCAACTTTCGGATGACGGGCTTCCTCGAGACGGGAGCGATCCGGCTAGGAGCCGCTCAGGGAGCGGTCTCGCGACGCCGCATCGTTCCCGCCTATGAGGCGATTGAGCGGTACTTGTCGTGGGACCAGGCGGCATTCCTCGAATCGACCGGCGTCTTCGACATGCATCCCCACACGGTGAGCCATCCCCACCTGCCGCAACTGTCTGACGAGGACGCCCGCGAGGAGCTCGCCCGCTCAAAGGCCGACGTCGAAAGCCGACTCGGCAAGAAAGCGCGGTTCCTCTGCTATCCATACGGGGAATACAGCCTGAGAGACCAGTGGCTTGCGCGCGAAGCGGGCTACTTCGCCGCCGTGACGGATCGCGGCGGCGTCGAGACTGACTGTGCGGACAAGTGGGATTGGGACCGGATCGGAATCTATGCCGGCGTCACGGTTCGCTATGACCCCGACCGCCCCTGGAATTTCTTCCCGAATCTGATCGAAGACCCGGACATCAAAATCCCCAAGATCCGCCTGGAGAGCCTAGAGTTCCTCAACCCCGCGACGGGCCTGCCCTTCGCGGCGGGGAGAATCCCGCGGACGGCAAGTGTGACTATTCGCCTTACAGCCGCCAACACGGGACCGGCCGCGGACGTCATCGCGGGGCTTCGGTTGGGCCTCGAAACGAACCCATCCAGCAGCCTCATCTACGACACCCACCTGACCGAGCCGAGCCAGGACATCGCCAGGAATTTTCCGGGGACGCAGCAGACCTTCATCTGGACGTGGCGCGTGGCCGCCGACGCGCCGCTGGGACCGTACCGCGCCGAAGCGACGTTCCATGACGTCCACTACGTGCTGGTGTTCCGGACGTTCTCCAGGCAGTCCGCGCTCTCCATTGCGCCCAAGGATCCTCCGTCCGCTTGGATACTCCGCTAAGGCCGGTCGCCGGACTCTCCTCCAGGCAACCCATTGCCGCCGTCCATGTCCAGCGCCCGTGACGTTCTCGCCGACAAACCGTTCGCGTTTCTTGTTGTCAAGCCTGATCCCTTCGGGGACAATCGCTGGAAAGCTGCGGCTCTGGAAAGGGGAGAGCCCGAGGGCGAGAAATGGCGACCATGGAGCAGATCGAGGAGTTGGGGCGGCGGATAGGCCGGGAGTTCCGCCCGGACCGAGTGATCCTCTTTGGCTCGCATGCGCGCGGCGCCGCCGGCTCGGATTCCGATGTGGATCTCCTGGTCATTCTTCCTTTTGAGGGGAAAGCCCCCTATAAGTCGGCTGAGATCCGCATGAAAGCGCGAGCGACTTTCCCGGTCGACCTGATTGTCCGTACGCCGGATAAAGTGCTGGAACGTCTGGAAATGG
Source organism: Sumerlaeia bacterium (assembly GCA_035527775.1). GTDB lineage: Bacteria > Sumerlaeota > Sumerlaeia > UBA8349 > UBA8349 > DATKZW01. The sequence goes on from DATKZW010000458.1 coordinate 1,499, forward strand.
GCGACTGCTTTATGCGCGAGATTCTGGAAGAAGGAAAGGTCCTCTATGAAGCGGATCGCGGCTGAGTGGGTGTCCAAAGCCGAAGGGGACTTCGCCATCGTGGAGCGCGAGTGCCGGGCGCGGAAGAAACCGAATTACGACGGCGTGTGTTTTCACGCACAGCAGTGCGCGGAGAAATACCTGAAAGCCCGTCTCTGCGAAGACGATGTCCCCTTTCCCAAGACCCATGATCTCATGGTCCTCTTGGATCTCGTCTGTCCCCTGGAGCCGTCGTGGGGGACATACCGCGGCGACCTCGCGCTTCTCTCCGGCTTCTCCGTGGACTATCGCTACCCAGGCGAGTCTGCCGACCGCGAAACAGCCATGGATGCGCGGCGTCGGTGTCGCGTTTTCCGCCGGGCTGCGCGTGGCGCCCTGGGGGTCCAGACGCGATGATCGACGAAGGTGAAAAAGCTTCTTAAGAGCGCTCTGGCAATTCTTATGAAGGTCCCGCTTCTCAACGCCGCGGCGTTGGAGTGTGCGGGGCTGGGACTTCTTATCTGCAAAGGGCGGTTCTGCGCCCAGCCGGGCCTTTACCTAACCGTTTACAGGGGGCTGCGATTCGCCCTTCGCCGGATGGCCCCCGGCGCCGCCGCCGCCGCCGAGTCGGAGGAAGGCGGAGGGCCTCTAATCGCCAAGGCCTGGCGCCGGCTGGACGGTCGTCTCCATCGCGCCACCCGTCGCTTTCTGAAAACCGAGACGGACTCCTGCCTCGTCCGGCACG
>DATKZW010000459.1:0-8285 GCA_035527775.1 Sumerlaeia bacterium
CGATCTCGGTCGCGACCGCGCTCGGCTCGAGGACGCGCCTCGTTGACGATGACGGTTTTCCCCCCCAAATCCGTGTCGTTCAGATCGTTGATCGCCGACTGGCCTTCGCCCTTGTCAGGCATCTCCACGAACCCGAATCCCCTGGATGTTCCGCTGAACTTGTCCTTGATGACGGTAGCTGAATCGACCTGACCGAAGGCCTCAAAAGCCCCGCGCAGATCCTCGTCGCTGACGTCCGACGCCAGGTTTCCTACGTAGATCCTCATTTCCCGTTCCTTTCCGGTTGCACTTCGCGTTCTGTTCCTTCGCCCGATGGGGATGGGGCTCGCGCCCCCTCTCCTTCCACACCGCCGGGCCTGCGGGTCAGGCGCCACGGCGGTTCGGTTCGCTAGAGGGAATCGTTCAAGCAGTCCTCTAATGGCAGCGAGGCGCCCTGCGGCGAATCCACGAGTCCACCTCCTCCGCGATGAACTCGCCCCCAATATACCCGAAGCATCCGCGCAAGCAAGAAGATACCGACGCACTTCTCGAAGAATCGACCGAGGCGCGCGGCCCGGGTCCGTCGGGTCGCCGCGGGCGCTCGGGGTTTGAGGCCAGCAAGGGATTCGTCCGAAGGTTAGCGCATATGGGGCGATGCCCCGCTCTGCATCTTCTTCGGCTGTTTCGCTTGCTCACCTTGATGGGCGGTCTTGGACGGTCACGCCGTAAAGCTCGCCGAACTTCGATTCCAGGCAGCGGACGAGGGCTGAGGCGTCCAGAGGACGGCCGGTGACGACTTGGATGAGTTCGGCCGGCCTGTAGCGGCGACCTTGGCTGTGGATGTTGTCCGTCATCCATTCCCGTAGAGGGACGAATTCGCCCCTGTGCATGAGATCGTCGACGTCGCCGAGGTCCTCGCGCGCTTTCTCGAAGAACTGCGCGGCGTAGAGGTTGCCCAACGTGTACGAGGGGAAATACCCCATCAAGCCGGAACTCCAGTGCACGTCCTGGAGACACCCCATGGCGTCGTCCGGCACGTCGAGTCCGACGCACTCCTTGAACTGCTCGTTCCAGGCGCCGGGCGCGTCGGCGGCCTCCAAGTCTCCCCCGATCAACGCGCGTTCGATTCGGAAGCGGACCAGGATGTGGAGGTTGTACGTCGCCTCATCCGCCTCGACGCGGATGAAGGAAGGCTCGACGTTGTTGACGGCGAAGACGAAATCATCGAGCGAGACGTCGGCCAGCGCGGCAAAACGCTCCTGCGCCTTGGGATACCAGAACTCCCAGAAAGGACGCGAGCGCGCGACGAAGTTCTCCCACGAGCGCGACTGGGATTCCGAGACGCCGTGGGACGGGCTTTCAGCCATCGGCGTTCCCCAGTGTTCCTCCGGGAGGTTCTGGGCGTGGATGCCATGCCCGGCCTCGTGCACGACGCTAAAGAAGGCGCTGTTGAAGAAGCGCTCGTCGTAGCGGGTCGTGATCCGAACGTCGCCGGGCCCGATGCGGTTGCAGAAGGGGTGGGTCACGACGTCGAGGCGGCCTCCCTCGAAGTCGTACCCAATGGCCGCGGCGACCTCCTTGGCGAAGGCTTCCTGGGCCGGGATCGGGAACTCGCGGCGAACAATGGACAGATCCGGACGGCGCGAGGCGCCTTGGATCGCGTTGAGAAGAGGGACGAGGCGATCGCGCAGGCTCTCCAGGATCGGGGCGATCTCGCTCGCCGTCATGCCGGGCTCGTACGTGTCAAGCAGGGCGTCGTAGGGCTCGCGTTCGTAGCCGTAGCACTCGGCGACGCGCCGCTGGAGGGCGACCATCTTCTCGAGCCAAGGCCGGAAGAGAGGGAAGTCCTTCGACTTGCGGGCTTTGCCCCACGCTTCGCGAGACAGGACCTGCGTGCGCGAGATCTCTTCCACGAGTTCGCGAGGCAGTTTCGTCGCGCGATCGTAGTCGCGCCGCCACTCGCGCACGTTCACGGCCTCGACGCTCCTCGGATCCCAGTCGCCCGTCGACTCTTCCAGCTCAGACAACAGGTCGCCGATCTCGGGGTCGGTGGCCCATTCGTGTTTCAGTCCGGCGAGAAAGGCCGCTTGCTCTGACCGGTGCTTCGCTCCGGCCGGCGGCATGTAGGTTTCCTTGTCCCAGCTCAGCACCGCGCCGACGGATCCGAGCATCGCGACGCGGCGCTGTTTTCCGAGCAATTTCTCGTACCGATCCGATGTCTTTGTCATCGTCGCCAATCCTTTCTCCCAGCCAGAGTCAGCCGCCGGGGGCAGGGGCATTATCGCAGATCAAAAGCCGCGGTCAAGCAAGTCGAGTTCTTGACTCACTTCCGTCCATGGCGTAGGGTCGGGAGCCAGATGGTCTCTTTTCGCGCTAGGGAGGCGAGATATGATCGTGGAAAGCGGCGGAATCGTCCGGGTCCTTGTTCTCTTGCCCATTCTCTTGCTGTTCTGGACGCTCCCGCGCGATGGGTCGGGCGCTCGCGCGGCGGGATCGCGAACAGCGAAGGCGAAGTTGCGCCTCTTGAACGTGATCCCAAAACCGGCGCGGATGGAGCCCCTGGAGGGCGCCTTTCTTCTGACGCCGGACACGAAGATCGCGGTTGCCCCGAACGGCGCCGCCGAAGTTGAAGCGATTGGCCGGTATCTATCTGAGAGTCTGGGGCCGGCCACGGGATACGACCTGCCCCTCCTGCAAGGCCCGGGGGACTCATCGGGGCGATGGATCCGGCTGGAGCTCCAAGAGACAGGCGGCGGCGGGGGCGGCGCGGGAGCGGGAGCGGAAGGATACTCGCTGGACGTTGCGGAGAACCAGGTGTCGCTCCGGGCAAAGACGCCTCGAGGGTTGTTCTGGGGCGTTCAGACGATCCGTCAGCTCCTCCCCGCCGCCATTGAGAAACGAGAGAAGGCGTTCCGGGAAACAGATTGGACCATCCCGTGCGTGCGAATCGAGGACGCGCCGCGCTACCCTTGGCGCAGTTTCATGTTCGACAGCTCGCGCTCTTTCGCGACCATCGAGTTCGTCAAGCGTTACGTCGATCTGCTGGCGTACTACAAGATCAACACCATGAATTGGCACTTGGGCGACGATCAGGGATGGCGGGTCCGGATCGACAAGCACCCGAGGCTGACCGAGATCGGCGCCTGGCGCCAGGAGAACGGGTACATCTATGGCGGCTACTACACGAAGGACGAGATCCGCGCGGTGGTGGCATACGCCGCGAGTCGTTACGTCACGGTCAACCCTTACATCGGCATGCCGGCGCACGTCCAGGCCATCTTGCCGGCATTTCCCGAACTCTCTTGCACGGGCGGTCCCTTCAGAATCCCGCCGCGCCGAACGCCCTGGGGCCAGGAAGGATTCCTGCGAGACAATCTCTGCGCGGGAAACGACGCGACTTTCGAGTTCCTCGAGGGCGTTTTTTCGGAAATCGTCCCGCTTTTTCCGTCTCCGTATTTTCACATCGGCTTCGACGAACGTCCCTGGGGCGTTTGGGAAAACTGTCCCAAATGCCAGGCGCGCATGCGGGATCTCGAACTGAAGAACGGCGGGGAACTCCAGAACTGGTTCGCCAAGCGCGTTGTGGATTTCCTGGCGACGCACGGCAAGCGGGCAATTGGGTGGGAGGAGATTCTCCACGGGGGCGAGTTGCCCAAGACGGTGATTTCCCAATCCTGGCTGGATCAAGGGGGCGTGGGGGGCGCGGTCGCCGCCGCGAAGGCCGGACACGACACGATCGTCTCGCCCGGAAGCCATTGCTACGTCAACTTTGGCGTCAACCGGATTGACATCCGCAAGGTCTACTCTTTCGATCCCATGCCTCAGGGGCTTTCAGCCGAAGAGCAGAAACGCGTCTTGGGCAGCGAGGTCGAGATGTGGACGGACGAATGCCCGCGCGAGCAAACGGATCGCATGGCTTTTCCGCGCGCGATGGCCTTGGCCGAGGCGCTGTGGACCCCGGCAGACGGGAAAGACTTCGAGGATTTCCACGATCGCCTGCGCGATCACTACCGACGACTCGATCTGATGGGGGTTGCCTACGGCGAGAGCCTGTGGCGCGAACCGGCTTCCTGGCAGGCGCGGTGGATCTGGCTTGACGACCCGAACGCCCGCGAGGCTTTCTTTCGCCGCGTTCTCGAACTGAAGTCGGAACCGCAGAAAGCATGGATCGACGTCACGGCCGACAGCGGCTACACGCTCTTCGTCAACGGTCGGTGGGTTGGCGCGGACGAAAGCGCTTGGCGCGTGACGGAGGAAAACACCTGCTTCTACGACCAAGACGCAAAACGCAACGCCGACCGCTACGACGTCACGCGCTACAACTTGGCTCCGCATCTGCGGCGCGGACCGAACGTCATCGCCGTGGCCGGGCGCAACGGCAACGGCGGCCCGGGCGCTCTCCTCGCCGAGGGGGAGATCACCAATGCCGACGGAGGCGAACAGCGCTTCGCCACCGACGGCGCGTGGAAGGCGGCGGACAAGGCTCTTGACGATTGGCTCAACGCCGAAGGCGACGAGACCCAATGGCGCGCCGCGACGGAGTACGGCCGCCCGCCGTGCGAACCGTGGGGAAACAGAATCAGCGGGATTCTCGAGCGACCGTGATCGCGAGGCGCTTCCGCCTTCGCCCGCGCTTCGGCGGACGAGTTGCTCGTTTCGTTCGCAGGGACCGTTTCGGATCTCGGGATTCGGATTTCGGATCCCTCCGCGCGGGCGGGATCCTATGGTCCGGCGAACCCCGTGAAGAGGCGTCCGAAATCGCGCGCGCGGGGCTTTGGCTTGAAACCGGGCATGTCCGCGCGGGGATTGGCCTCGAGCGACCTCTTGCCCTCGCGCAAAGCCGCGAGCATCCCCTGGTAAACCGGGTTTGACCTGTCTTGGAAACGGGCCGGTTGCTTGCCGTTCTTCTCCTTGCATCTCTCTCGTCCGCCGGCGGCTTTGGCGAGCGGCGCGGTCAAGACGCGACTCCACTCGGGATGCGTGAGATTGATCCACGTCGAATCGGTGAGATCGCGCGTCGCCTGTCCGATCGGCCTATGGCAGGCGCCGCAGTTCGCGTCGAAGACTCTCCGGAAGGCCTGAAACCAGGGGGCGAACTCCCTGCCGGAGTAGAAGGCGTCGCGCGAACCCGGCGAGCCGGGCCGAGAGCGCTCGTAGGTCCCGTAGTAGGGGGTGTTCGAGTCGATCCACGTGAAGACGCGGCGACGGCTCTCGTCGTCCGAGGCCGCGACTCGAGTGAGGTCGCGCGGCTCGGCGCGGTCCGGAACCTGAAACTGCGCGTTCCCTTGCGGCGCCTGTTCGGGATTCCCGCCCGGGGCCGAAACGGCTGAACGCCCGATCACCCCGGAGAGCAAGAGAAGAATGACAGTCAGGGCTGAAGACCGGGCTGCGTAAAGGCTCAACCTCTTCTGTCCGTAAGCGAAATGGCGATCGGGACCGCCGTTGATCCTCGATGTGGACGCGCCCAAGAGCTCGCCTACTGGTTGCCGAAATACGTGCGCAGCTTTCCAGTGAACTCGACGGAATCCCCAAAGAGATCGATCAGAGTATCCGTCGTCTGGCGTCCGGAGTTCAGCTCGCCCGTCCAGAACGCCGCCTCGGAATCATTCGGGAAGCGGCCAAGGAAGGCGCGGTAGAAACGGACCACGTAATCGGCCGTCGTCGGCTGCTTGCCGCGGAACTCCTCGGACACGATCACCTCGCGCGCCATCTGCTTGGCTTGGGCGCGGACGGCTTCGACGCCGCCTGAGGCAAAGGCGGCGTCGAAGAGGCCGGCGGCGTACTCGAGACCGTTCTGATCGACCAAGCGGTCGAGAAGACCAATGTACATGAAGGTGACGAAGTTGCGCGTCGAGTCGCCGTTGAAGCCCGGATACATGGCCTCGATGCGGCCGGCGAACTCGTCGGACTCAGAGAAGATCGTCATGACTTCGGACCGGTTCCAGACGCCGCTCACCCAGTTGCTGAGTTCGAGGTCGCTGGGGTCGCGGTTCAGGAACGCCCGGTAGCAATCGGTGATAAACTCGGCATTGGAACGGTTCCGGGCGGCGTACTCATCCGAGAGAAAGAACAGCCGCGCCATCTCCCGAGGAATGAAGCGGACATCGATCTGGAAACTCACCGCATAGTCGAAGTAGCCGTAATGCCAAGCGTCCACGGCGCCCGCCTCGGGGGGCCTTCCCAGGACGAGTTGGTAGAACGAGGCGATAAGGTCGCGGATCGGCCCCTCGGCGGGCGTGGGGGTGGGAGACGGCAAGACGCTGTTGGTCCGAAAGGACTCCGAGGCATCCGCCCAGTCCACCCCCGCGGCATTCTCGGCGCGGCAGCGGAAATAGTGGGTCGTGGCGGACAGGAGCCCCGTGACGCGTATGGAGAACGTTCCGGGTCGGGAGAGACTCCCGATCTCGCGCGTGTTCGCCCAGGCCGCCGTCTGAGCGCCGCCGTCGCTGGCGCCCCAATGAATCCGCACCGTGACGGCGCGGCCGCCCGTCGAGACCAGTTCTCCCCGGAGCGCCGCCGAGTCAGTGGAAACGTCGACGGCCGGCAGGTTCACGACCAGCGGCAGAGAGGAGGCGGCTTGGCCGGGGCTGGGCGCCGCCGCCGTCCAGTTGGATGGGTCGCGGCCGGACCTGTCGGGCGAGACCCGTTGCAGAGACGCTCCCTTCCCGTCCGCGGCGGTGGGGAAGGGGCTCTGGTGAAAATAGATCACCTCGTCCACGATCACCCAGGAGATCGGATCTTCCGGAAGATCGGCCGCCTCGGGCTTTTCCAGAGCGACCCTCTCGCCCCGATTCGACAGGTTTCGCGAATAGGGGCCAACGACTGGGACGGCGATCTCGTCGATCCCATAGGCGGCTTGGAAGGCGCTGAGGGCGCCCGGCTGCGCGGGATCGAAAGGAACAACCAGCAAGTGTCGCCCGGGTTCGATGCTCGCATCGGGAGGAAAAGCAAATTCCAGGCCCCCGGCCAGCCGCCAAGTTCCTTGCGCGTTCCAGAGCTCGAGCGAATCCCCGTCGCCGTCCCCCGTCCCGGCCGGATAGAAGATCTCCACGTACTCGCTCGCCGCGGCGGAACCGTCGGGGGGATGATACATGATCTCGTGAAGAACGGGCGTTCGGAGAGGAGGAGCGTTCACTTGGCCGGGGCTCGGCGGCATGGCGAACCAGTAGGCGCCGCCCGTCGAGGCGACGAGTGTGCCGTCAGGATGCCGTCCAAGGGTCGTTCCGCCCTCCTGTCCCTCAAAACGGACGGCGTCGACGATGCGATCGAGCCCCGTTCCCGGCAAATAGGAGAGGATGACCTGCTCCCCGTACTTGCTCAGACCGAAACCTTGGGTGATTGGATTGTGGAAGTCGTGAACTTCGTCAAAGACGATTCGGCCCCCCGCGGGGATCACCGTCCCGTCCGGGATCGCCCATTTCTCTGGTTTCGAGATGCTGTCGCTCAGATGCCATCCATTCATCGTCATGGCCGACTGCGCGACGTTTTTCAGTTCGATCCAATCGTTGGAATCGTGGGGAGGGACGTTGTAGTCGGTATGGGCCGCGAACTCGTTGACTACGACGTCCGCCGGCGGGTCGGGGTCGTCGGCGCCGGGCGAGCCGTGGATATAGGCGCTGGCGCGCCAATTGCCGCCGTAGTCCAGCGATCCCGTCGGCGCGCCGTCCAGCGCGCGTTCCAACGGCGTCAACGAATGCCCTCCTCCATCCGCCGCGAGCGGCCACCCTCGCCCGTCGTCGTACTCGAACTCGACGATCGGTTTGGGGGGCGCCTCACTCCCGGGGAGGCGTTTTTCGAGCCGGACGTTCTCCCCCGCGTTGTTGAGACTTCCCGTGTATTCGCCGACGACCGGCACGCCGGTTCCGTAACGCGATTCAAAGGCTTGGCGGTTGCTTACGATCACCGCGTGTTGGCCCGCTCCCAGAATGAACGGCGCGGGGAAAGAGAAGGCGACGCCGTCGGTGAGGGCGACGTTCGAGAGATCCAAAGCCGGCCCGCCGTTCTTCAGTTCGATGAACTCGAAGTCGTCGTTGCCGTAGGGACTGCCGGGCGGAGGATCGGCCGGGTTGTACATCACCTCCGTGATCCGGAGATTCTCCTCGACCGCGCCGACGGAAAAAAGGGCTTGGTTGAGGGGGCTCCATTGCGCGCCGTCGAACACGCGCGCCTGAACGAGGGCGGTGTTAGCCAGCGGGATTGGACCGGAATAGGGAACGGCGGAGTCGGAAGCGGCGCCGGGGCGGAACTTGATCCAGACGCCCAGTTCCGCGGAAACGAGGAAGTCCGGACTGGATGGCCCGACGTTC
>DATKZW010000460.1:0-2114 GCA_035527775.1 Sumerlaeia bacterium
CAGAGGCCCTGGCTCACGAGGAGAAGAACCGCGAGATAATGAGTCAAGAGGGCCGTCGCGGCGCAAAGCGTGTAGTAGACCCACCATCTTCCGATGTCCTTCCGCTCGGGCGCGCCGTCCAGCGCCCTCACCCATCGCCAAAGACACCACGATCCGAGCGCGCAAAGGGCCGTCGTCTGGGCGTACATGCGCGCTTCCTGGGCGAAGAACACGTCGAGAGGGTCCACCGCGCCCAGGAACAGAGCCACAAGTCCCACGCGCCTGCCGCCCAGGTCCCGCGCCAGAAGGAAGACGGCCCAGAGCCCGATCAGGCTCCAGAGAACGCTGTAGAGCCGCATGCCGGTCTCGGAAGTTCCTCGAGCGATCATCCGCCAGAAGCGGAGCCCCATGTAGTACAAGGGCGGATGCGAATCCATGGCCGTGGCGCGCATCAACTGAGGAACCGGCTGCGCGCTGAATTCCGCCGAGAAGACCTCGTCCGTCCAGAGCGCTTCGCTGCCGATGCCGTGAAGGCGCAGCAAAAGGGCGAGCAGGAGCAAACCCGCAGCCGGCAGCGATCTTTTCAGGGGGGGATTGGCAGGAGATCCCGCGCTCACGAGGGCTGCTTTCCCGGTGACGTCTCTTGGGATCCGTGAAGCATGGAGTCGTACAGCGTCAGCAACTCGCGATGGCTTCGCGCCGCAGGCGGGTCGCTTAGCCGCCGCCTCGCTCGCGCCCGCAAGACCCGCCCAACTCCTGCCGCTGCGCGAAAGAAGCCTGCGAGCCCCGTTATCCCGTTCCCCGCGAGGAGGTCCCGCGCGCAAATCCAGGGGATCGCCAGGAGGTGACGGCAGAGAAGGAGGTCGGGGTCGAGATTGAGCCAGTTGAACCACAGCCGGTTGCGTTCGTCCAACTGACGAAGCCGCGCTTCGCCGAGGAGAGGCCCGAGAGAGCTCTTCCCCTTATGCCGGGCGACTGCGCGCGGTTCGTAAAGAACGCGCCAACCGGCGCGCGCCGCTCGGTAGCTGAGGTCGTAATCCTCCCAGTAGCCGGGAGAGAAGAGGGGGTCGAACCCGCCGAGCCGCAGAAAGAGGTCGCGGTCGTACGCCGCGGCGCCCCCCTGCGCGTAAGTCGCCTCGCAAGGTTCGGCGGGGTCCGCCCACTCTTTGCCGATCCCGCCTCGTCGCCACGCCGCCGTCATGCACAGATGGTTCGGCGAGCCGTCCGCCCAGTCGACGGTTTTTGCGCTCACGGCGAAGAGGGGCCGCGTCCGCGCGGGATCTTCTGGCGCGGCTGACGCCCCTGGGGAAAAAGGCGCCGTCAGCCGGGACACGAAATCGGCGGGAACTTCGACGTCGTTGTTGACCATCACAAGGACCCGTCCCCGGGCGGCTTGCGCTCCGCGGTCGCACGTTCGCGCATAGCCCAGGTTCCGTTCGTTCGCTAGGAGACGGACGCGAGGGAATTCCTCGCGAATCAGTGAGACCGAGTTGTCCTCCGAGGCGTCGTCCACCACGACAATCTCGAAAGCGCGGCCCGCGGCGGTTGCGGACTCCCATAGCGAGGCGAGACACGTCCGGAGGAATCCTTCCCCGTTCCAGTTCGCAACGACGATGCTGATCTCGGGAGCGGGTGTTTCGCCCATCTCAGTTCCGCCTTCGGACGAGGGAAAGCCTCAAAGTGAAACCGCGCAACGAACCGAAAGGGACGCCGATCGAGGCGTCGCCTATTCGTTTTTCAGGGAAGCCGCGCGCGATGTCAAGAACAAGGGGATTGGCCGGAAGGCGGCCTCAAGCCCTCCGCAAGCGCTGGAAGCGCGCTGGACTGCGGCCCAGGGAAGCGGTCGCCCGTCGGAGACGGCCTCCCACGTTCTCTCCCAGTGTAGGAGGCGGCGCCTGGACTTTGAAGCCATATCGAGTATTCCCGAATCGTCGAGGAGAAACCGCGATTTTCCTTGCCTCGCGCCCATGGCGCGGGCATAAGCTTGCCGCCAGCGCTCGTCGACCGGGGACATGGCCGTCGGACAAGACCGAAGGGAAGGCGGGAACGTCTTCTCGCAATGTCCGGGCGTTGGCCGGTGGTTTTCTCAGACCGGCGGCGGGAAGAGAGCCCGGCTCACAGAGGCGCCGCCGAGG